>NZ_JAWDKC010000026.1:0-553 GCF_032714515.1 Methanimicrococcus hacksteinii
AAGTCGTAACAAGGTAGCCGTAGGGGAATCTGCGGCTGGATCACCTCCTAAGAATAAAACACCGCCGAATGCCGAAAAAACATCAGGTCACAACAAAAACCAATAAAAGATCTTAAAATCAAGGTTTTAAATCAAAAAGGTCAAATCGAAATTGAAACCAAAATTTGAAAACCAAATTTGAAAACCAAAAGATCATCGGGCAAGACCCAAAAACAAAATCGGGGAATGCCCGAATTGACGTATCGGGCTTGTAGATCAGCTGGAAGATCGCCGCCTTTGCAAGGCGGAGGCCTGGGGTTCAAATCCCCACAAGTCCATTTTATTGGATCCGATCATCATCGGAAACAAAATCGGCCGGATAAAACCGATCCGGTTCAAAACAAATCAGAAGCGCATTTTTAATGCGCGGGGTGCAATTCCTCGACAAACATTTATAATGCACTCCGCGATTACTCGCGGGGGAAGGACGGATAAATCGTGTGCCAGCACGGAATTTATGTGATGTCATGTAAAGGTTGAAGAAGATAAACAACAACAAATCAACAAGTTGGAC
>NZ_JAWDKC010000027.1:0-796 GCF_032714515.1 Methanimicrococcus hacksteinii
GAGGCACGGCGTATACAAGTGCGCGGAGTCACCGGGATAAGACCCGAAGCCGGGCGATCTAGGCGTGGGCAGGTTGAAGCGTGGCGAAAGCTGCGTGGAGGACCGCAAGTGGTATTGATCTGCAAATCATTCACGTGACCCACGTCTCGGAGTGAAATGCTAATCTAGCCCGGCATCCGCTGGTTCCCTCCGAAACATGTCGTAGCATGACCTGACCCGAGGTCGTTGGTGGAGTAGAGCACTGATTGGGGAATCCGGGGAAGAAATTCTTCGCTCTTCTGTCAAACTCCAAACCCACCCACACCGTAGACGGTCGGAGTCCGCACTGCTGGGGTAAGCTTGTAGTGCGTAAGGGAGACAACCCTGCCCGTGGTTAAGGTCCCCAAGTGTCGGCTAAGTGTAAACACTAAAGGGCGTCCCAAGCCCAAAACAGCTGGAAGGTTAGCTTAGAAGCAGCTATCCTTTAAAGAGTTCGTAACAGACCACCAGTCGAGGTTTGGGGCCCCGAAAATTGACGGGGCTCAAGCCGACCACCGATACCACGGAGTACCGTATAGGTAATCTCGTAGGAGGGCGTTGTGTTCGGGCAGAAGCAGGGCTGTGAAGTCCTGTGGACCGTTCACAAACGAAAATCCTGGTAATAGTAGCAGCATAGTCAAGTGAAAATCTTGACCGCCGAAGGGGCCAGGTTTCCTCGGCAATGATCATCAGCCGAGGGTTAGTCGGTCCTAAGACGTACCGTAATTCGAGTACGCCGAATCAGGGAAACAGGTTAATATTCCTGTACCGTTCGACA
>NZ_JAWDKC010000028.1:0-57865 GCF_032714515.1 Methanimicrococcus hacksteinii
CGCGATTATTACAATCAAGCAAATCAACGAAGAAAGCATTCACAAACACAATGCTTTTGCCGAACGCGTCGCGAGAATCGGCGACATTCGGTCCGAAATTAAAAACGGCTGATAAAAACGTTTTTGAATTTGTTTTGTTTCAACGGGAAACATTGTAAAAAAGCAATAATCAGGCGAAGTTAACAATCAAAAAATAAAAACGGCAGAAAAAGTTTCTGCCGTTATTGTTTATTTTATTCTCAAATTCTGTTTTTCATTTGCTGCTGTTCCAAATATTCGTCTTCTTCATCCTTTTCTTTCTTTCTTCTGTAAATGAAAAGAACGATTGCCAATACATAAATGAAGAAAATAAACAGCCATGAAACCTTTATTTCTTCATAACCCGGCATCGGCTCTTCAATTTTGCCGCTGCCGCTGTCATTGCTGCCCGTGCTGCCGCCGTCTTCGGGCGGCTGAATTGAACTTATGCCGCCTGTGCTGTTATTCACGGTCGCGCCGCCCGTTCCTCCTCCTCCTCCTCCCGGGGGTGTAACCGGCGGGGTAACGGGTGTATCCGCCCATTTTGCATAAAGAACAATGTTTCTTGTGACTTCGTCATTTATGAAATCCCATTCATTGAGACATGTCGGTTCTTTGTACCATCCTTCAAAAGTATAATCCGTTTTTGTCGGCTCAGCCGGTACAGATATTTTACTTCCCGATGCCAGCCCCGTCAGTTTTGAAGGAACAGGTGTTCCGCCGTTTGCTTCAAATGTGACGGTATAAGTCGTTGCCCATTTTGCATACAAAGTAATGTCTTGAGTCACGGTTTCTGCCGCGAAGTCCCAAACATTGGTGTATGACGGTTCTTTGTACCATCCTTCAAATTTGTCCGTTCCTCTAATCGGATCTGCCGGCGCAGATATTGCCTGTCCGTCTGAAATTCCGGTGACCGGTGAGATGCTCGTACCGCCGGCCGTGTTAAACGTCACTGTGTAAGTTGTTATCCATTTTGCAAAAAGGTAAACATCTCCGTTCACCATATCCGATGCGAAATTCCATTCATTAATATATGCAGTTTCCTTGAACCATCCGTCGAATGTATCATTTCGGCGTGTCGGTGCAGGATCAAGCGGTGTAATCAAAGTTCCCGGATCTGCATACTTCGTAATTCTGTTCGGCTCGCCTCCTTGTGAATCAAAAATGACCGTATAATTGGACCATTTTGCATACAGCGTCGTGTCATCGGTCACAGTATCCGATGCGAAAACCCATTCATTGATGCAAGCCGGTTCTTTAAACCAGCCGCCGAAAGTTCCGCCTGTGTTTTTAGCAGGATTCGGAGACGGCTTTGAGATCTTGTTTCCCGAAACAACGCCTGTAATCGTGTTCGGGAACTTTGATGTGGCTCCCTGCGTATCAAAAGTCACTGTATACGTGCTCGGTACCGTATTTGTCCATTTTGCGTACAAAACGGTTTTTCCGGAAACAGTATCACTTGCAAAATTCCACTGATTGATGCATTCGGGTTCCGTAAACCAGCCGCCGAAAATATCTGTTCCTTTTGTCGGCGCGGTCGGTTCCGTAACGGAACTTCCGTATTGCACATGTGTCAAGTTTGTCGGCTGCGGCGACCCGCCTAACACAACAAAACTGACATTATATGTACTGATCCATTTTGCATACAATGTTGTGTCACTCGTCACGACATCCGTTGTTTCAATCCATTCGTTTGTGTAAGACGGTTCTTTATACCATCCGTCAAAGACGTAAAGATTACCGGTCGGGGAATTGCTTCTTGTCGGTGTCGGAAGAGTGATTGTCGATCCGTCCTGAACGTTGTTCATTGAATTGACACTGTTTCCGCCCATCGAATTGAAAGTCACGGTATACAAATTAATCCATTTTGCATATAGTGTAATGTCATCGGTAATCGTATCGGTTGTAAAATCCCACGGGTTTATGCAATCAGATTCATTGTACCAGCCGTCAAATGCCGAATCGGTTTTATACGGAATAGCCGGCACGGGAATGAGTTCGCCTGATGCGATCCCCGTTATCGGATTTATTGTTGAGCCGCCCTGCGAATCAAAGATAACTGTGTAAGCGTTGTCCCATTTTGCGTAGAGTGTTATGTTATCCGTCACTGTATCTGATGCAAAATCCCACGAATTTGTGCATTCAGATTCATTGAACCACCCCTTAAAAATAAAACCGCTTTTCGTCGGAGAAATCGGCTGAGCAATCAAATTTCCCGATTGAATGCCGTTGATTTTCGAAACGGCAGAACCGCCCTGCGAATCAAATTCAACGGTTAATCCGGTTTCGCCCGAAAGAATGCCGACCTGGCCGGAAACGGATTCCGTCCAATAGTGCGTGAGCAGAATTTCATTCTGATCCGTGTAATCATTATTGGCATGGCTGCTGCTTTGATACCCTTCGGAATATTCCATTTTCAGAAGGAGTCCCGGGTCTAAAACCGTCAGCAAAGGAATTGGCATTGTATAATCGCCGTTTGCATCCGTTTGGCAGGATGAAACTTCAGTGCCGCCGTAATATGCTTTAACCGTCACGCCGAAAGCTTCTTCTCCCGCATCTTTTATTCCGTCATCGTTGCCGTCAATAAATATATTTCCGGAAATGCCGCCGGACGTGTAAACATGCCCGATTCCGGGAATGTCTTTCACAACGCGTTTACTTCCTTCCGCTGCGGTTAACATGACCGCGGAACCTTCGGGCATCGCTAAATCATCGCCGGATAAAACGGCTTTTGACGCGTCAATGCCGGCCAAGCCGAGTGTTCCGATATCCTGATCTTTTGATATGATGTACGGCGAATTTACAGAATAATCGGCTGCGGAACTGACTTCTAAAAGCGGCTGAATGTCAGCGGTCACCGGTTCATAAACGAATGTCGCCGGGTTGTAAACGAGTTCGTTGCTGACGCGCTGTCCTTCTAATACGGATGTGTAAAAATTGCCGGCTGTCTTTGAATCCGCCGGGACGATAATGAAAGTTTCGTAATCGGCTCGCGTTTCTTCTGCACTTGAAGCCGTCCATTTTCCGGGACGGTCCAGCCACGTATTTCCGTGAATCTGGGAACTGTCATTGGCCTGTAAAGCAAAGCCGGCAGCATATCCGTTTCCGGTCTGCACTTCCGTGTATATGCCGTCTCTTGCGTAAACAGCGTTGTTCATCACTTTTTGATTCGGGAATGTAATGAAACCCGTCGAATAAGCAAATCCGTTGTATCCGTTAATTGCTGTCGTTGCGGTTGTGTCATCAGCGATACTCAATATTTTTCCGTCAATCCTGATGATATTGTTTTCGATAAGCGAATTCGGCTGAGCAGCGGCAATACTGTAAGTTATTCCGGCGGCTGTCACACGTTCCGGTGCTTTTGCCGTCATATTTCCGTTAACATAAACAGAATTGTTTGCGACGGTCATCGGAACGGTTGATGTCGACGGGGTGATGCCGTAACCGTGAATCTGTGCATTAGCTGTGTTTTTCCCGGTTTCTGCATATATGCCGTGCGGTTCATCATTTTCGTTGAATACCATCATTTTATTGTTTTCATGCTGCTGCGTTTGTCCGTAATTCATTCCGTTAACGGAAGCTGAACCTTCATCTGATACGGAACTCATTATTCCGTGAACTTCTAATTTTCCGTTCGAAAGAGAAGATGCGCCGTAACCGCCTGCCCATGTGTGGCCAATCAGTATACTGTTTCCTTTTTGACAGTAGGAAGTCATATTCCCGTAAACAATGAGGGTGTCGTTGATGCTTTCTCCCATGCCTGAAGTCATGCCGGTAATGAGAGATTGTGTTGTTCCGTATGAACCGGTTTTTGTCTGTTCCACAATCGCTTCTACATCTCCGTATACAATGACGGTGTTGTCTTGTGAAATTCGTGAATAGCCGTAACGATTGCCGTTTTGATTGTCAATGCCGCCTGTAATGAAAACAGTTGTCGGTGCTTTTGCCGTTACGTTTCCGCCGACTGTCAAGCTGTTGTTTATGAATTCGACACCGTTGTACCTTCTCATCGGCGTGTCGGACGTGTCGGATATGCCGTTAATGACGGCGCCAAGCACGCCGGAAGCCGGTGTTCCGTTTTCGTGACATATTGCTGTCATGTTGCCGCCGACGTTAACGGAAGAATCTTTTAACCAGCCGCCAAACTCCGAGATTCCGTAAATTCTGGCGTATCCGCCGGCGTATGAATCCGGGCCGCCGCGTATATAGCCGTCGGCAATCATATCCCCTTCAACGTTTACCGTAATATTGCTCAGCTGTCCCAATGTAAATTGTGCAAAACCGGAGGTCGTTGCACTCCATTGGCTGGTTGTATCCATTTTTTCATAATTCAAAGTAACATTGTCGATAAAGACATCCAATCCGGTCGTGGTTGCAAAACCATTGGCACAACCGACCCATTGTCCCGGGTTCTCAGGTGTTTTTCCGGAGATGTAGCCGATTGTTTTGGCTGAAATTTTAATGTCTTTGAGAATTATTTCTTCATAGACCAATTGTCCGCGTGAATCGTAAACATAGTTGCCGTTGTCGTCTTTTTTAGGAATTGTCTGAATCATTTCGGCAAACCCATTTGCTCGGGCGCACAATTCGCTTGTCGGAGAATTGACGACATATAAACGATAATCGGCGACAATATTATTTTCCACTTCTATGGTTATGTTTTCTAAATCACAAAATACAAGATAATCGTTTACAAACGGTGAAACTTTTACGTCTCCTGTATATGTGCCGTCACCGACGTATTTGACAGTCAGATCTTTAATGAAAAGCCGGTCGGTTTTATTTGTGTTATGAACATCATTGACACGATTTAATAGAGGTCTTGCCGGGTCGGACTGATCGACGATGATTGTGATTGTTTTATTGTTTCCGTCAATATTGGAATAAAGGGTCCCTGCTTGGGCATGATATTGATAATAAAAATGTGTGTTATTCAGTTCACTGGCTAAAACAGTAAAATTGTCCATTAATTTGTAAGTTGTTTTTATTCGATTGCCGTATCCGTCGACTTCTTTGGTTCCGAGGGCGTTTAAAATTTCATCCAACAGCTGCTGTTTTGTTGTAATTTCAACGGTTGTCGGATTCCCGTAATCTTCGGGCATCAGAAGCAAACGTGCTTGAAGTAATTGGAAATTTTGTTTTTCATTTTCTTCAAGTGACTCCGGTAATTTTTCCGGTTCCGGCGAAACTTCCGTTTCGTCATATCCTTCCGGTATCACTTTTGTTTCCGGAAGAATCTCGGGTAAAATATTTTCTGCTTCGGTAAAGTCGATGTTTTTCGGAAAATATGCTGTTTCTTGGGAATTCGGATCGGCTGCAGTTATTGTTCCGCCGAATATTGAAAATAATATCAACAATGCGATTAAGATGTTTATCGGTTTTGTATGTCTCATTTATAAATCTCCTGTGCTCATGAAGGTAAACCCTTGTTTGATCATGATTTCATCTCGCCGGATGAATGATTATGAAATATGATTGAAAGGCGCCGGCGCTTTTCGCGCCGGCTTTTTGGAGTTAAATTTTTTTTGGGTTCGTTTTTTATTTTGACTTCAATCCGCTCCGCTCCCGGAAATACAATATTCTGCACATCGGAAGCAGTACGGCCGAAGCCAAAAACGTGAAAGATGTGACTAAGTCCGATGTTTATTATTGTCCGATTTAGAAATGCGGGACAGATTTTTTTAAGAGTTTTTTTGAAAAAATCCGACTTTAAAAACGCCGAATTTTTCAGAGCATTCGCTGTTCTCTTAATAATTGTCAAAATTATTATTACAATTGTACGAATTTCTTTGATTTTTTCAATTTTAAAATAAATTTCTGCTGTTTTTAAATCAAAGAAAATTAATGAAGTAAAAATCTTAAATTTGATGCAGGTCAGATATCCATGGCGCACGCTGCATGCTGCTTTCTGCGCGCGAAGCGCGAAGCGCGAGCGTCCGTTACTACATCATACATAATCTTTTCGCTCCATTGAATGAATACAATTGTGCAGTTCTGCAAAAACAATTGTATTTGAATTGCAGTCCTGTAATAATATTAATTTTATACTTCATTTTAATTGTATATATTTATTTTGACAGTCAATGAATTGTTTCAAAAATCTATTCTGTTAATAAATATTCTTTTTTGAATCCATTATTTTTTACACTCCCGTGTCTGATTTTATGTATTATTCTTGAAGAAAAGCAATAAATGAAAAAAACAGAATCTTTTTAATCCTTGGACACATTCAAACAAAACATGGCAGAGCTCAAAGTTTTTGACATCCGCGGCCGCGAAATGAAAGTCGGCGACTATGTCAAATACATCAATACGGGAACCATCGGCGAAATCACCGAAATTATGGAAGACGACGAAGGCATTTGGGCGCTTCTTGATTCAACCGACCTTTATTACAAAATCGAGCTTTTGGAACTCACCGACGAAGTCGTGAAAAAAGAAGCCGAACGCAGAGATCTGGAAGCCGATATCGAAGAGAAAATCCGCATGCGCGAAGAAGCCATCGAATCTCTTCAAAACGTCGAAAGCCGCGACGCCCCGGGCGGCGCCGGATAATCCTGTTCTTTTTCAAAAACAGCCGCATTTGCGGCTCAATTTTTATTTTCTTTTTTGATTTGAATTTTTATGTTTTGCATACTTTGTTTATTTTATTTTTAATGCGGCAATAATCAGTGATTTTCCATGCAGCTTGCTGTTCTCGTTCTTTTCTAATGCTGGTTTTATAACTCGCGAAAACGTACGTTTTTTTCTGATTTTCGCGAGTTATAATTTTATATCTCGCGAAAACACAAAATTTTAATACATTTTCGCGTAATATACTTTTAGATTCTTATGAAAATTATCGGACGAGACCATGAAAAAAAAGCTTTAGCGGATTATTTTAAATCCGAACGTCCAGAATTTGTTGCTGTTTACGGTCGCCGGAGGGTCGGAAAAACTTTCTTAATTAAAGAGTCTTTTGAAAATGATTTTTCTTTTTATTTTACAGGTTCGGCCAATGCCAATATGCAAGACCAATTGCATAATTTTAATGCTGCTTTAAACCAATATGGAAAGGTATCCTATCCCTTTCCAAAGTCTTGGTTCGAAGCGTTTGAACAATTGGTTCATCTTTTAGAACATTCCTCCGATACAAAAAAAGTGATTTTTTTGGATGAAGTTCCCTGGATGGATACACCCCGCTCAAAGTTTATTCCTGCATTGGAATATTTTTGGAACAGCTGGGCTTCTTCTCGACCCGATATTTTATTAATTGTCTGTGGTTCTGCCACTTCCTGGATGATGAATAATTTGATTCAAAATAAAGGCGGTTTATATAATCGGATTACAAGGCGCATGTTTATCGAACCTTTTACATTAAACGAATGTGAAAGATATTTTCATGAAAATAACATTGTAATGAGCCGATATCAAATTGCTGAATATTATATGATCTTGGGCGGCATTCCTTATTATTTGAATTTAATTGACAAAAAATTAAGCTTGGCGCAAAACATTGACAAACTTTGTTTTTCCAAGAACGGGGAACTAACGGATGAATTGGACCGTTTGTATGCGTCTTTGTTTAAATATTCGGAAAATCATATTAAAATTGTTGAATTTTTGAGCCGAAAATCGAAAGGCATGACTCGTGATGAAATTTCCCGCAACACCAAAATATCAGACGGCGGCGGATTAGTTAAAAATTTGGTTGAATTAGAACAATGTGGTTTTATTCGAAAATACCATGCGTTCGGGAAAAAAAAAGGGTATTTGTACCAACTTATTGATTTTTATACTCTTTTTTATTTCAAATTTATGATAAATAATACTTTTAGTGACAGCCAATTTTGGCTGAAATCTATTGACAGTGCTCGTCATCGTTCTTGGAGCGGTTACGCCTTTGAACAAGTCTGTTTGACACACGTTTTGCAGATTCAGAAAAAATTGGGCGTTTCCGGTGTTTTAACAAATATTTCTTCATGGAGAGGAGAAACTTCTGATACCGGAGCACAGGTTGATTTGATAATTGATCGTAATGACGGTGTCATCAATTTGTGCGAAATGAAATATTCAGGAACCGGATTATTTGCAATTGATAAAAAATATAGTGAAAATTTAAACCGCAAAAAATCAGTGTTTATTCAAAAAAGCGGTTCTCGAAAAGCTATCCATCTCACAATGGTGACAACTTACGGTATTCAAAAAAATATTTATTCGGACATGATTCAATCAGAAGTTACATTGAATGATTTATTTGATGCTCTTTAACAGATGTCGTGTCAATCATCATTTCATGTTCTGAAACTCTTGCCGTTCCTTCATAATACATTTGCCGCCGCGGCGGCCGCCGATCGGATTGTTCGGACATCCCAGTGAATTCATGCAGCGCGCCATCACCGCAGCGCCCCGCGCCAGTCCGTCTTCGGTAAAAATCAGTTTCTTTTCAGGGTCGGCAATTATATTTCTTTGTTTCAGCTTTTCGATTGTCAGCTCTTTTTTCTTCCCCGTCGTTCCGGCGCGCCCGGTCATTCCGATAATTGCTTCATCTCTCAGAAGTCCTTCCTTTTTGATGCAGTCAATCAGGGAAACAGAAATTTCGGACATGATTTCATCCGCCAGAGCCGAGACGGCACTCATTCCGCCGGCCTCATAAATCGCTTTTCCGATTTCCGACAGCTTTTCGATGTCCGATCCGTTTTCTCCGATATCGCAGCCGAAAAGGGCGAGGCCGGCTTCGTTTGCCGCTTTGGCATTCACCGCAAAAGGCCCGAAACAGGTTAAACCGTCGGGGATTTTCATGATGCGGACGGATTTCATAATTTCATTTTTTGTTTTTTCAATTTCCTTGAAAATTTCATCGAGAAGGCCGGTCGTTTCGTTTTCGGAACCGATCAATTCGTATGCGCTTTTTTTGTCGGGGTCGATTTTTTGAATCAATGCATCGACGGCAGCGCCGGCATAGCCGCAGAAATTGGCAACTGTTTTGGCGTACGGTCCGCTGCTGTCAGCGATTCTGCCCGAAAGCGTTGTTCCCATGTCAATGGCAACGCACGGATTTCGAATGTCTGCACCGCTGTGTTTTCCGGCTTCCTTGATTCCGGCCAGCGCCAATTCGCCTTCCATCTCGTTTGAAACTATTCCTTCCCCGGGACCGGCAGGCGGGCGGACACCCGCAACAGCGCCGTCAAAATAAACCTGCTCCAGATATGAATACGGTTTCAATTGGTCCGGCATATTGTTCAAACTCAAATATCCCGTCATTTTCCGCGGCGGAAATCCGGCTAAAAGACAGCCTTGCGCAAGCGCTAAAATAATCATTTCCAATTGTTCGCCGGTTTGGGCCGTCACGCCGGTTGAGCGGACGACAAAATGAACATCATCGGCGGTTAAGTTTTTTTCAGAGAGCGCCCGGTGAATTGTATCCCGAATGAGTTCGGCCAGTGTTTCTTTTGTCAGTTCGGTTCCGCCGATTGTTTTTCCGAAAATTTCGGACGTTTCGGCGGGTTTTTGAATATCCCGCGTCAGCCGGACATGTTTGCCGATGACTTCCGTCATTCCCGTTTTCAAATCCGTTGACGTTAAAATGCATTTCGTGGTCGTGTTGCCGGCTTCGACAGATGCCACTATGAAAGAAGAATCGGTGATATTCAATTTGTTCCGATTGTTTTTTTTGCCGAGAAATCGGCTTCCTGCAAACTCATGTTCCGCGGACATATTCTCATTTTTTGTTTTGTTTGAAAAAATCTTTATGCCTTATAATATATTCTGTTAGATAATCAAATCGGACTTTTTCGAATCAAATCGGAAATTCAATTAAGTTCAATAAAATTCAATAAAATTCAATAAATTGCCGCAATAATCCGCGCCAATAAATTACTGCAAATTATAATTTGCATGTTAAATAATTACAATATCGGCTTTTTCAAAGAATATTGTATAAAATCCGCCTGATTCCGACTTATTTGTTCTATTAATAATCGTGACAAAAAATTATGCATACAGATAATCTTTTATTTAATAACTGATACACTTTTTAATATCGTAAAAAACACGTTGTCAAACCCGTGTGAACTTATAAAAATCGCATAAGGGGTACATAAATGATTCAAAAAGATGAAACGAAAGAACTGGCTTGGGTCGCTCGAATTGCAGTCGATGATGCGGACATTCCCGAATTCCAAGACAAAATCAACAAGAAACTGGATTATTATACCGTTATTGCGGACGCGCCCGCAGACGGCGTCAAAAAGACCGTCAACCCGTCCCGCTTAACGACAGTTCTCCGCAAAGATGTCGTTGTCCCTTCCATGAGTGTCGAAGACGCGCTTAAAAATGCGCCGGATGTCTATGAAACATCGTTTAAGATTCCGAAAATCTTGTAATGCATCGGCCGTTAAACAATTCAAATATTGTATCTGAGGGAAAATATGACAAAAGATATTGCAGCATTTAAAGCGGCCGGCAGTAAAGCCGCGGCCGAAAGCCTTGAAAAAATCAAAAAAGACGATTCGGGCATTTTTATTACGGTTTGCGAAAACGCGGAGTCGGCCGAATCCGGTCCTCTTGCCGGTGTTCCAATCGCGCTTTCCGACAACATTTCAACCAAGGATGTTGAAACAACCTGCGCTTCTCAAATAATGAAAGGCTATGTTCCGCCGTTTTCCGGCAAAGCCGTTGATGATTTGCAAAAAGCCGGCGCCGTTTTAATCGGCAAAACCAACATGGCCGAATTCGGTATTCTCGGCGCGGCAAGCGCTTACGGCCCCGTTAAAAATCCGCGAGACAAGACCAAAAAAGGCGGTCCGAGCGGATCGGCGGCAGCCGTTGCGGCCGGCTTTGTTCCGGCAGCCGTCTGTTCCGATGCCGGCGGTCTGCTTCGCGTTTCCGCTTCTTACTGCGGAACGCCCGCATTTAAACCCACTTACGGCGCCGTTTCAAGATTCGGCCTCATTTATTACACCGGATCGCTCGACCAAATCGGCGTGACCGCGACAAGCGTTTCTGATATCGTCACCGTGATGGATGTCATTTCCGGAAACGATTCCCGCGACACAACATCTCTTCCCGGAACAATGAATTATTCGGCAAAAATCAAGTCCGGCGACAAACCGCTTGACGGCGTTCAAATCGGCATTCCCGAAGAATTTTTGGAAGGCGTGAGCGCGGATGTTATGAAAACGTTTGAAGAGTCCGTTGCCGTGTTTGAAAAACTCGGTGCAGCTTGTAAAAAGTTTTCTTTAAAAACGGCAAAATACATGCAGGCCGTTCACGATATAATTTCGGCGGGCGAGAGTTCCGCCATGCTTGCCAAGTTTGACGGCACCAGATTCGGCCCGCGCGTTGAAGCGGACAACTGGCACGAAATGATTGCCCGGACGCGCGCGCTTTTCGGCCCCGTTGCCGAACGCAGAATTATGCTCGGCATTTACATGCTCATGGCCGGCCAATACAATGATTATTATATGAAATCCATGCAGACCCGAACGCTGATTCTTGAGGAATTCGAATCCGTTTTCAAAGAATTCGATCTTTTGATTTCCCCGACAGCCAAAGATGTCGCGCCCGATCTCGGCGGTGCGTGCGGCGGCGGATGCGACATTGAACTCAGCTCTTATTCTGCGGCCATTGCAGGCGCAGACTTAGCCGGACTTCCGGCGGCAACCGTTCCGTGCGGATTTGTCGGCAATCTGCCGGCCGGTCTTCAGATTATCGGCGGCTTCCAAAAAGACGCGGATGTGATTGCGGCGGCGGCGGCGTTTGAAAATGCAACCGATTTTATCAAATTCCCGGAGGCGATTTAAATGGTTTACGAAAACCCCGACGGCATTATGATCGGTCTTGAAGTTCACGTTCAGCTCAACAATGCGAACACCAAAATGTTCTGCAGCTGCACGTCTGATTACACGGACAGCGAGGCCAACACCTGCCTGTGTCCGGGCTGTCTCGCGCTTCCCGGAACGACGCCTGTTCTGAACGAAAAATCCGTCGAATACGCAATCCGTATCGGGCTTGCGCTCAATGCTGAAATTGAAAATGAGACGGACTTTTTCATGAAGAGTTATTTCTATCCGGACCTCGGCAACGGTTATCAGGTGACTCAGTTTGATCGGCCGATCGTGAAAGACGGCTACGTTATTATTGAAGGCGAAGACGGCGAATTAAAAGTTCGCATCTCACGCGCGCACATGGAAGACGACCCCGGTAAAATGGCGCACTTCGGAACGATTGAAAAGTCAACCGGCAGTATTATCGACTTTAACCGGTCGGGCATGCCGCTTGTTGAAATCGTGACGGCTCCCGACATGAGATCCGCGAAAGAAGCCCGTCGCTTCTTGGATAAGCTTCGAAGTATTTTGGAATATTTGGATGTCTTTGACGGCTCCCGAGAGGGTGCTATGAAGGCGGACGCCAACATTTCCGTGAATGTTTTCAACGGTCAGCGCATTGAAGGCACGCGTGTTGAAGTGAAAAATATTTCTTCGCACAAAATGGTTGAAAAAGCGATTAACTATGAAATTATGCGCCAGAAGGACTTCCTCCGGAAAAACAAGCCCTTGGTTCAGGAAACACGCCACTATGATGAAGACAGAAACGTGACAATCAGTCTTCGTGTGAAGGAGACGGCAGATGATTACCGCTACTTCCCCGACTTTGATTTGGTGCCGTTTTTTGTCGGTGACCGCGTGGACGGCATCCGCGCCCAAATGCCGGAACTGCCCGATGCCAAACGCGAACGCTTTGTCAAGCAGTATGCGATTTCCGACGCCCACGCCAAAAGTTTGGTGACGGAACGTGCTTTTGCGGATTTGTTTGAAAGTGTTGCCGCAAAAGTCGACCCGAAATCGGCGGCTTCATGGGTGGCCGATATTGTGAAGGGTGAACTCAACTACCGCGATTTGCCGGTGACATCGGTCAGCGCGGAAGATGTGACTGCGGTCATTGAGATGGTTTCAAAGAAAGAAATCAGTGAAGAAAGCGGTATTACGGTTGTTCGTACGCTTTTGGATGACGGCGGCAAACCGGCCGACATCGTGAAAGCAAAAGGTTTGGCAATGGTTGCCGATGATTTCATCGAAACCGCGGCCAAAGAAGCGATTGCCGAAAGCCCCGATGCTGTTGCCGATTACAAAGCGGGAACGGAAAAGGCGCTGAACTTTATTGTCGGCAAAGTCATGCAAAAAGCCAAAGGAAAGGCGGACGCGAGACTGGCCCGCGAAATGGTTCTTAAAGAACTTGAAAAACTGTAATCGAAAAGCAAAATATGATTGAAATCGGATTTCATCCGATTTTCTTTTCTTTTTGTTTCTCTTGTTTTTCTTTTTATTTCTCTTGTTTTCTTTTTTTATTTTGTTTTTATGTTTTTCCGCTCTTTGTTTTTTTGTTTTTTATTCAAACATTTTTTAAAAATCTTCTAAAATTTGTTTGGATTTTAATCTTTATATTTTTTTTATATTTTTTCTCAGAGATAGATTTTAATAGAATTACATCAAATCTTTAAAGGACCCCCATGAATTCAAAATTTATTCTTTTACTTTCAGCTGTCTTCTTTGTCTTGTTTTTTGGAATTGCAGCTGCAGAAAGCGAAAATGAATCTTTGCTGATTGCTTTTGCCGATGATCTTTCAGAGGCGGACCCTGAGGTTTATGCTGTTCTGCTGATCTTTTTGATTGCGGTTGCTGTCTATATCTTTTATATTTGGCATGATTACGATAAAGACGCCGATTTTTTAAATAAGAAATATTAAAAATTGAATTGAATCGGTATTTGTATTCAATTTTGTTTTGTTTCAAAAACAGCCCCGACTTTTTTCATATCTTCAAAAAAGTCCGGATATGAAATTTGAACCGACTCGGCGGTGTCGATTTCCATCTCTCCCGTTATCATTCCCGCAATGAAAAGCGACATGACAATCCGGTGATCGTCCCGGCCGCAAACGGCGGCTCCTTTCATTTTTCCTTTGCTTTTTTCGCCTGAAATGAAAAGACCGTCGGCGGTTTCTTCGATGACGGCGCCGATTTTTGTCAATTCTTCGGCCATTGCTTTTAAGCGGTCGGTTTCTTTGAAGCGGACGTGTTCGGCATTGGTAATTCTTGTCTCGCCGTCTGAAAAGGCGCCGAGAACGGCCAGCGTCGGGACCAAATCCGGCGTAATTCCGGCGTCCCAAATGATTCCTTTAAGCCGTTTGCCGGCTTTGTTTGAAACATGAATGACGCCTTTTTCTTTGTCCCACGAAATATCGGCACCGGCTTTTTCTAAAATTTCAACAATGGCGCTGTCGCCTTGGGCCGACGGAAAAAGGCCGCTCATTGTTATATCGGCGCCGGGAATCAAAGCGGCGGCGGTTAAAAGATATGAGGCGGAAGAAAAATCGCCCGGAATCGTGTAATCGCCGAGATTGTATGTTTGGTTTGCGGGAATTTCATAAAAAATGCCGGCGTCATTTAAGAGACCTGCATCATTTTTTGTGCCGGCCGATTGTTTTTCATAAATCCTGACGCCGGCTTTTTGCGCGATTTCAAGGGTTATGTCAACATACGGTTTTGATTTCAGTTCGCCGTCTATCATTATTTTTGAATTTTCTTTTAAGAGCGGGCAAACCAGGAGAAGTGCTGAAATAAACTGAGAACTCATGCTGCCGTCAATTGAAAAAACGCCGGGATTGATTTTTCCTTTCACGACAAGCGGCGCGCAGCCGTTGTTTTGAATTGAAGAAATTTCGGCGCCCGTTTTGTTCAATGTTTCCAAAAGCGGAGCGTTTGATCTTTTTTGAATGGATTCATCGCCGGTCAAAACAACTTCGCCGTCGGTAAGTCCGGAAAGCGCCGTCATGAATCGAAGCGTTGTTCCCGAATTTCCGACATCAACCGGTTTTTCGGGGTTTTTCGGTTTTCCGTCAAAACCCTGAATCAGAATGATTTTTTCATTTGTTTCCGGATTTGTTTTTTCTTCGACATTTGCGCCGAACAGCCGGCAGGCTTCCATGGTTGACTTTGTGTCGGCGGACAAAAGCGGATGCGATAATCGGCATTCGTTTTTTCCGAGCGATGCGGCCAAAACAGCGCGGTGCGTATAACTTTTAGAGGCCGGTGCTGTTATTTCTCCGGCGGGAGTTGATTTTTTGACGGAAACAATCATTGAATTGGCTATTCTTTTATTGATTATAAGGGTTCGGTTGTCTTTAACGGTATGCAGACAAACACACCGAATTTTTTTCATTCGTTTAAAAAATAATATTTGTTTAATAATCTAATCTATGCAATTAAATATATATATCTAAATCTCTTACTTTTTACAATTGATTATTACCAATCAATGATTGTACTTTTTGTCGAGTTGTTTCTCGGCAATTGGAATTTTAAATGTTCAGGGGTAAAATTTATGTATGATGTAGTGACCACTCGCTTCGCGCTTCGCGCTTCGCGCTTCGCGCTTCGCGCTTCGCGCTTCGCGCTTCGCGCGCAGTAAGCAGCAACAGCAACCACTATCTCTGATTACATTTTGCTCGAATATTTACAAAAAAAACAATTTACTTTCGAATTTTTTTTCTGTTCAGTCTGTCGAATATTTGAAAATTTATTCGGATTTGAAATTTATTTCTAAAGTCCGGATTTATTCTTTTAATTCTCGATTTCTTTCACTGAACAGACCTTTCAACAATCACGCTTTTGATTTGTTTTTCTGCATTTTGTCTCTAACAGATGCATCTTTTGCAAATCCGTTTGTAAAATCCGAACAAATCAAAATGAAAAACGAAGATTCAACTCCAATAAGCCGGCACACGAAGTGCCGGCACTCTTTGGTTATTTTCGGTTTTTGTTTGTTAAAATGCAGACAGACAATGACGAATTATCATTTTCTCTTTTCAGATTTTCTAAAAAGACTCAGGTCAATCCAATATAGGGGATTTAATCATGAATTTTTCTAAAAAAATTTTAATTATATTGAGCGCAGCCGTTATACTGCTGGCGCTTTTAGGAACGGCTTCGGCTGTACAGCTAAACGATGCAAGTTGGAACGATGGAGGAACTTTTGATGATCAAGTTCTGGACTTTAAAGAGTCTAAAGTTTTGAAATATGAGCTTCGTTCCGAAAGCATGGAAGACATTCAATTTGTTTTAAAAATTAAAAATGTAGATCCTGATCCGAGCGTGATGTCTACAGATGTCGGTTATTCGATTTCAGCTTCCATTGGCGGCGGTGGAGACGTTACGGATACTAAATCTCAAATTGTCGGCGATAATCTTGTTTATACATTTACAATTGAAGCTCCTCCGGGCGATTTCACTTTGAGTGTTACTGTTGGGGCTCTCGTGAATAAAGTTTATCCGAATGAGACAATTACCATTAATGCGGAAGCGACTCAAATGGTTTCAGGTAATCCCACTTCTGCTAATTCTGAAGAGGCAAAAGTCCGAGTGAATTATCCTACCACTGGGGTGAATACTCGGGTTCAAGGGGTTCGTTTTTTAAATCCGTCTATACTGCCTGCCCACGGATCAGAAGTTGACCTTTATTTAACTTATCATGTTTTAGATTATACAAATCACGGCAGAGTTGGTTTTACTTTTGAAGCCGATTCTTATACTTTTGATTTTTCAAATATATTAATAAGGGGGAACGAATCCGGTGGATATATAACATTGTCTGAATGGCAAGCTCTCAGCGGAATGAATCACAATATTTTAGAACTCATGCCTCCGTCTGACGAAGTTGCTACACTTTTTGAAACTAATGTTGTTGGCAATACTATAACTTTTACACCCAAAGCACCGGCTACATCTATAGTATGGGTTGGAAATACGATACAATTCCCTTTCAAAATAAAACTCAGTGATGAATTTAAACAAACCGAGGGAAGTCCTGCGATGCCGTCTATTAATTTTAACGGAGTTGCCGTTTCCGGTGAAAATGTTCAATTTAACGGGCGTGGTCCTTCTGCGACTATTAAAACAGGGGTTGGCTATCCTTTAGTGGAGGCCAACAAGCTTACAGTCGGACTCTCCAACGTTTTGCCTGAGTATGTTGCTTTGGAAAGTGATGAGAATGTATCTGTAACGTTTATGCCTCCGACTCAACAAACAACTGTATTAGCATATTCTCGGCCGCTTGTCTATTCTGTATCCGGTCCCTTTGAATACCAAAATTTGTTCAAAGTTCAAATGTATTCAACCGAATTGAACGGATCCGATTATGTCATTGATTTTACTATTCCCGATGGAGTTACTGTAACTCATCTTCGTCTCCCCAATAAAAACATTTACTCCCAATACGATAGTATTTCAATCTGGGATGGAACGAAATTCACTCCATTGACTTCCGGAACCAACAATGATTTGACCGCTTATAGTTTCGGCAACAAGGTTACTCTCCAATTTAAGAAAGTGATTCGTATGCTGCCGCATGATATTTCTCCGTATAGTGAAGATTTTACCTCTATGATGACATTTATCGGACAAATCGATAAAACCGCACCGCCATCTCTTAGTTTCGATGCCGTCAAAAACGGTACCGCTGATTCTATTTCTGCGGTAGCGCAATCCGTTGCTGTATACGATAAGTATACTAATGGAGTCGGAATGGATGATGGAAATATTTTTACATCATCACTTACGGCTTATGGAGCCAATCCCTCAGGACTTAAACCTGGAGATACTTTTTATATGTTTGCCCGCCCGGTTGCGTTGGGAGTTTCTCATTCTGCCGTAAGATATCTTAATCCTGCGAGTTCAACAGGTGTTTATTCAAACCCGATAGTTTACTTTAGTGTTCCTCCGGGGTTGATTCCTGGTGACCCGATAATTACAACCTCGGCTAATAAGCCGGATCCTGTTGAATTGAATAACAAAACGGGAACCAACCAAAAATTGGTTTATACGCACAAAGTGTTTGATGACGACGGCCTTTACGGAACTGGCGGAAAATTAGTTGCAGTTAAAATCGACACAGAAATACCATGTCAGAATGACGAGAGCTTTTGGGTAAATTCGTTAATCGTACGTTTACCTGTGACTGTTTCTGAAGATTACAACAAAAAAGACATTCCTTATAACCAAAAGGATGTTGTCGTATCAAGCTGGGCCACTGATTCGCATACAACAACTTCGATGGGAACAAGAGGTGCCATTACAGAATTGAAAGATGTTATTGCTCATTCCGCCGATGCCAAAAGCTGGATCTATAATGAACACGGCACTTACAGCGTTCGTACTTCAGGAACCTCTGTCACTTTTGCGCCTGACGAATCTGTTGCTGGAGCGGCTTCCATAAATATGAGCGGCAATTTTATGTCTTACAGGGACGGATCTGACGCTTCATATCCGAAATTGCACGCTGGCAGTCAAAATGAAGAATTCAGAGTATCATTAGTTAATAATGCCAATTCAAAGGTTGAAACAGCTAAAGTTTACTTCGTTTTGCCGAATAACGGTCTTGGTTGGGCTCCCGAGCTCACTACTCCGAAGTCGGGTTATCTTTCGCTTGTAGGCAATTTGCCTTCAGCCAACGTCAAAATCTATTATTCAGAAGATGCAGGTTCGAATCCTGCTTATGAATTTGGTGATTTGGCATCATGGACGTGGGAGGAAATCACTCCGTTAAACGTCAATACACTTTCCTGGTCAGATATTAACGCCATCCGTTTAGATTTGAATGATCTTGACAAGGGAATGGGCGCCCATTTATTACTTCCTTTCGTGCTGCCCGATGCCAAAGTGTCTGATTTTACGACGGATGCCGAAAGATTCGCTCTCGGTCAAACATTGTTCCATATTCAATCTCAGGGAGGCACTCCTTTAACTATAGATAAAGGTGCGACAGCCGCAATTGAAATTGTTTCAACTAAATCACCTGAAATTGTATACATTGATCCTATCGACCCTTCAAAGATCATTCCATTTGGCGGGTCCAAGGATATTGAACTCAATGTTGAAGACGTTCCTGCCAATATCTACGGAAGTTTCATTGTTCGTGATGATTATGGAGCAAGCGGATCACCCATCGGACTTTCCAGCATACTTATTGAAAAGGAAAAAGACGGCGGTTTGTTTGAGACTGTTTATACCTATGACATATCTTCTTTGAGTTCTGCTGTTTCATCTAGTCCTTATACTGAAACAGGATATGGCGGATATGTTTATACTTTCAAAAATGATCCTGTAGGCAATTATCTCAAGGAAATGAATAAATCGGCTGGTAGATATCGTATTACTTTGACCTCTGAGAAAGACGGAGATCTTAATTCTGCGACTGAATCTTTCTTGTTAAAAGTTATAAAAATACCAGAAAATATCCAAATTAAGGTTAACCCGGTCATTTTTGAGATGAATAGCGACAATAAGATCTTTTCAACTTTGCCTGATGGTTCTACAACTCCCGGCAGCTATACCTGGAGTCAATATGTGACTCATTTTGTGGATATTGACGATTACGGAGTGACGAGTCATGACGTCAACAAATTTTCTCCACAGATTCAGTTTGCAGGCATCAGTAAGCCCGGAAACACTACACCTCAATTCTTATATCGGTCTCCCGGACTCGATAGTGGGATTGCAATAGATGTTCCGGTTACAGTTATTTTATACGATAATTTGACTGTGAAAGCTACAGTTGATGATGCGCCATTGACTACACTAACTGTGGCGGTCGATGACAATGTACTGCCACCAAGCGGTCCTGAACTTATTGGTGCTGAATATGTGACTCAAATAAAAGGAACATTAACCGATCCCACGAAGGTTGCCTTTACTGTTTCATATACTGGAATCCCGAAAAGTTTGGCCAATACAGATGCCGCCAATACACCCGTCAATGGGGCATTAGACGTAAGTCGTTTGTATGAGTATCCCGATAATTATTCCAATCTGGAAGTCTTAAAATTGAAATCGGCTGCAATTACGGCTAAGACGACTCAAAATATTGATGGCGTCGTTTCCGTTGAATTGTTTAAAGTCGGTTCTCCGGATACATCTCTTGGTAAGCTTGAAACCCCGACAACAGCTGACTCGTTCGTTTTCACGAAAAAATCCGGAGATTTGTATTTTGAGGATGAGCAATACTATGTCAAAGTCATACTTAAACCGGGTTATAAACTTTCCGGAATCGGTCTCAACTGCGAAGTTCTTCCGAACGGTTTATTGTGGAAATCCGCAGCAGAATCCTTTGCTCACGATGACCTCGTTTTCGATCTTGCCGTGGATGATTATGCTAAGTCTAACGCACCGGTAATTACAGATCTCACCGGAACAGCGTTCACAAATACTGATGTTGAATTTACAGATACGGTTAGTTCTGATTTGTACGGTTTCATCATTACCGATGATAATGGCAAAGACGGTCTCGGAACACCTGTAAACATTTCTGAAATAAAAGTAGGCTGGAAGGAACTAGGATCCACCGACAGTTTTGCTGATAAACTCAGTTACAGCGGAACAGGGGTGGATGCGGTTGTTACATTTGCCGACAATTCGGACAACACTATTTATTCTGTCACTTACGGCTTCAAAGGAAATTTGAAGGATTATTTCGACAAAATAAATGAGACACCGGGTACACACCAGATTACTTTAAAATCTGAAAAAGATGTGGATGGAAGTGATATCGAAGTATCCTACGAGATTAAGGTCGAAAAAGATGAGACTAAGGTCGATATAACTTCTTCTCCTGCCGAATATTATATGGGCGACTCTTTACCTTCCGGCTTTGCTAATTGGGAAGAATACATCAGGGCCACCTACATTGATGTTGTGGATTACGGAGACGAAGCCGATTATAATCTTATTAAACCCAGACTAACTCCGAAAGGTACTTCATTTGCCGGAGTCGATGAGCCTGTTGATCACGTTGAATTTGAATACGAATACAGAACGCCAGGTCTTGTCGACCCCATACCTGTAAAGGTTGAAGTAACTGTTATCTTCAAAGACGATTTGGTCATCAAGGCGGAAGCGGCAGGTAAATCTTTGGAAATGCTGACTGTTTCCGTTACGAATGGTCTTTTAACACCAACTGTTAATCAACCAGATCCGACTAAAGGTGAATATGTTGTTGAATTAATAGGCACTTCAACAAATCCCACAAAAGCCGAATATGAAATTTCATATTCCAATGTCCCGAAAGGATTGGATGCCGAGGGAACTTATGACTCCCTGACTGATACTTTCACGGTGGCCGGTTTGGATGTTTCATATACGACTGCAGGAGACTATTCGTATTCTCTGACATTAACTCCGGTTGACATTAAAGCAGCAGCAACCGGCGAAACCGCCGGTATTGTTTCCGTTGAATTGTATCACAAGACATCCGGCGATTTAATCGGCGAAGTCAATGCCGATGCATTTGATAAGCCCGCAGGTAAAGGATGGTTTGACGACGGCGATTATATTGTTGTTGTTCAGCTTAAACCCGGATACGAACTTGACACGGCGGCTTACAGTCAGCTTGATTCCGACAATTCTTTGATTTGGACTTCATCAGACCAAACCTTAGACTATGCGGATCTCACTTTTGATTTCGAAGCGGTAAAAGCGCCTTTCGTGACAGGTTTTGTTTGGAACGATCTCAATAAAGACAGCATGATTGACATCGGTGAAGATGTTTTGCCGGATGTCGAGATTGAACTTTATGACAACAGCGGCAATTTGATTGACGCCGTTAAAACACAGGAAGACGGTTATTACTGCTTCTACGGAATGCCTGAAGGCGAATACTACATCCAGGCGAAAAGCCCGAGAGGATATTTGCTTTCAGCTTTCATCCCGGGCGGAGATCAAACGGTGAACAAATCCAATGCAAGCCGTTCCGATTCTTTCCCGCTGGATGTTACCAACATTTGGCAGGAAGACATGAATGTCGGCCTCTATCGGGAAACCGGAGGCGGTTCCGGATTCGGTCAGGCATTTGTCGTGACGTCAACAAGCGGCGGTACTGTTTTGGTACAAGATCCTGAAACAGGGGATGTCAGGGAACCCGGTTTCACGGAACCGATTCCGACCGAACCCGAAAAATCAGCTGAAACGGAAATCCCGTGGGTTTTCATCGGTTTGTCCGTTTTGGGCATTCTTCTGTTCGGAATCCTGTGGTCCCGGATTCGGAAATGATTTTGTTCGGAATCTTGCGGTTCTGATTTAAGAGATGATTTTGTTCATCTCTTTTTTTTCTTTTTCTTTTTTTTAATTTGTATTCTTTTTATCAAAAACGGATTTGTTTTTCAAAACGGCTGCAATCCCTTACTTCCGAATTTAATTTCAAATATTTGCCGATATAATTTATACACCTTATCTATTCGTCTACCAATCGACAAAAGTTATATATATCTCAAAATAATTCTTATTTTATATTTCTTGTAGCACACTGTAAAATTACAACTGCATTATCTCGTAATGTTCGATGTTTTTCGTTCCGTAAGTAAAATGCAGCTGCGGTTGAGCAGATTCCGATGAATTCGGATATTTTATAACTCTAATTGAATTTTGAGGAGTTGGATAATGAATAGAAAAATGAATGGAAAACAAAACAGTATCTTAAAAGCTCGAAAAACGGTTTTGATTGCTTTATTATTTGTGTCTGTCTTTTTTATTCTCGGCACAGCAGCCGGGGCAGAAATTAAAACCGTTTCTGATTTTAAAAACATGGGAAACGCCGGAACTTACACTTTGGCAAATGATTTGGTGATTGATGCCGAAACATGGGACTCGCTTTCTTTGACAGGGATTACATTGGACGGCAGCGGCCGCTTTATCACTTTAACATCTGACAGCAGCTCGGAATTTGAAGGCATTTTCAAAGAACTTGACAGTTCGTCCGTTTCAAATTTGGTTATTAATGTTGCCGCAGATTTGCAGTTCAGCGGCACATCCGGTATTTTGGCGGCAGCCGCGATTGATTCAAACATTGACAATTGTCACGTCAATATTTATGAAACCGTTACCGTTACAGGATCCGGCGCTTCAACTTTCGGCGGTTTAGTCGGCAATTTTGACGGCAGCGGCGGCGAAGCCGTCAGCAGCAGCAGTGTCAGCATTTTCTCTCCATTCGAAGGCATTGACAATACCGGCGGTTTAATCGGAACACTGACAAACGGCACCGTCACGCAAAGTTATGTTTTCGGAGATGTTTCGGCAACAGGAGATGTTGCCGGCGGTTTAATCGGTCTGATGAAAGACGGAACCGTCGAAGAATCTTATGCTTCAGGGGCCGTTTCCGGCGGCGACAATGTCGGCGGTTTGATCGGTCTGACGGAAGACGGAGATGTTAAAAATTCCTATTCCGTTTCCTATGCGGGCAGCGTTCTGACAGGCAGCGGTAATGTCGGCGGTCTGATCGGCAAGATGTCCGACGGGTCTGTTGATTATTGTTATTCTGTGCAGACTTGTCAAGAATTGGTCGGTCAAAAAGATGGCGGAACTGTTTCTGACTCTTATTTTGTCGAAACAACGACTGACTCCGGAATGAGAGATTATAATACATTTTCCGGATGGAGTATTGAAAACGGTGCCGCGACAGGAACTAAAACGTGGTTCATCTATGACAGTTTTACTTACCCGCAGCTGGCTTGGCAAAAGCAGCTGACATATGATATTTACGTTGATTCGGCTGACCATTTGGAAAAAATCGGCCGTGATTGGGGAACTTTTTCAGATGCCAAGGGAAAAACTGTGAGAGGGTTTGCCAATGCGCGTTATATTCAAGCCGACGACATTGAATTTACGGGAACAATTGAGGACACAGGTGTCACACATCCGTATTTTAACGGCATGTATGACGGAAACGGCTATCAAATTAAAAATTTGACAATTGAATATTCCGGAACAAACGTGTATACCGGTTTTTTCCCCTGTGTTGTTGACGGTGTTTTCCAAAACATAAATCTTGTTAACGCAGATGTTTCTTCAAACGGCGGGCATGACGGTATTTTAATCGGCCGCATTTTCGACGGCAGTTCGAATTCAGCGGCAACGCAAATTATTAATTGTTCTGTTGACGGTCAGCTTCGGGGAACGAATTATTCGGGAAGCTTTGTCGGGAATCATACAAACGGAACGCTGAGCATTGCCAATTCTGTTTCATCAGCGGATGTTTCAGGCGGCTCTTATGTCGGCGGTTTGGCCGGTTTCAGCAGCGGCCCGAGCACACTTGTTTACAACAGTTCTTCTTCCGGCTCTGTTCAGGCGCTCGGCGAGAATGCAAGCGGCCTTCTCGGCGGCGTCGGCCTGTCTTCCGGCGACGCTTCTTTGCATTGTTTGACTGTTCTTGACAGTTCTTCTTCCGGACAAATTGAAGCTTCTCAAAATGCAGGCGGCTTAATCGGCTATATTCATTTCCGGTCAAATGTCGGAATTTATAACAGCAACCATACGACAGGATTGGTTGCGATGACCGGTTCCGGAACTTTTGCTGATTCTGTTATCGGTGAGTTGATGGATTCCGGTGCAGGCGGATTAGTCGGAAACATTCGTTCGGATACTTTGATTCAAAACAGTTATGCCACAGGCACAGTCAAATCGGCTGATTTCGGCGCAGGCGGTTTAGTCGGCTGCAGAATCGAAGGTGCATTAACGATTGAAGATTCTTACTTTGAAGGAGAGGTTGAAGCTTCCACAGATGCGGCCGGCGGTTTGATCGGAACAACAAACAGCGGTAATATTGTCGGCAGCAAAGCTTCCGGCGTTGTTACGGCCGGCGGCAGCAGCGCAGGCGGTCTGCTGGGTCATACTTACAGTTCCGTCAATATCACGAAAAGCAGTTTTGCAGGAACTGTCATTGCAGACGGTAATAATGCAGGCGGTCTGGTCGGTTTTGTTCAAAAAACCGGAAATATTTTGGAAAGCACGGCTTCGGCAAACGTTAAGGCGTCATCGAACGTCGGCGGCCTTGTCGGTGTTTTTAATTCCGGGAATCTTTTAGATTCTTATGCGAACGGCAGAGTTGTCGCAGACAATGACTCCGGCGTTTCTGCTGCAGGCGGTGTCATTGGTTATCTCCCTGCCGCGAACTCTGATCTGACTGTGGAGCGGGTTTATTCGACAAATGAAGTGACAGGCACCGGCAGCGCTGTCGGCGGTCTTCTCAGTCTTGTCGGAGACGGCAGTTCTGTAAAGACTGTGACTTTAAAGGACAGTTTTGCCTTCAACAATTATGTCGAAGGTGCAGCCGCAGGTGAAACCGGCCGCGTTTTCGGAACGGCTGATTCAACTGTCAATTTTGTATTGGATAACATTCAAGTTTTGGATTCAATACAAGGCAACTCTGATCTTTCCAAAGAAACCGCTGATATTTCCGAAATCGAAGATGCGGATGTTTTGTTCACGTTCAATGACGGCGGCAATATCGGTTCTGTTTGGGAACCGTTTTCCACAAACAGCTGGAAATCCGATTCTTCAGCCCAATACGGTTTCCCGATCTTGGTGTGGCAGGACGCGCCTCTCGGAATGTGGCAGCCGTGGCCGCCGGAAGGCACGATTGATAAAAACACAGGCGGAAGCAAATATGGCCAAGCTTATGTCGTCAACGCGGCAGGTTCCGGCTCTTCAAGCGGCACCGACAGCAGTGAATCAACAGGCAGTGAAAACGCTGAACCGAACACGCCGATTCAGAGTTATTCGAACGACTTGCCTGAAAACACGACAGCGTTCCCCTATTGGATTCTGATTTTAGGTTTCATTGTCCTTGCGGGCGTTGTTCTTTTTGTCGTCGGCCGCAGGTATATGAACTGAAAATGAGATCAATATTTTAAAATGAAAATTTTAAAATAAAAAATTGAAATTCAAACAAAGGCGATAATTCGCCTTTGTTTTTGATTTGTTTTGATTTGTTTTGATTTGTTTTGATTTGTTTTGATTTGTTTTGATTTGTTTTGATTTGTTTTGATTTGTTTTGATTTGTTTTGATTTGTTTTGATTTGTTTTGATTTGTTTTGATTTGTTTTATTTTTAATCTGATTTTTTTAAATTATTGTTTTTAATTCAATTCAAAGTCGATTCAAAGTCGTTTTTCAAAAATCTTTAAAGTTGTTCGAAACAAGTGCGCTTGTTCTTTTATATTTATTCTGCTATTTTAATAAAGCCGATTGATACATGAACATTCATTAAAAACCTTTTGATACAAAATTAATTTGTCATTTTCCTTTTTAGGGCAGAATAATTTGATATTTTCTGATCGGGATAAAATAACACGATTCCTTTTCAAATTCATAATTTTTGTTAAAAATCGGTCGTTATAATAATCTTTCTCGGTTTTTGTAAACCCTTTGCAATTTGTAAACTCAAAACCTTTAAGTACGAAATTTACGAATTTGATAGTTGATTGGAATGATAAACTTGAACATTCTGTAATAGATCTATTTTAGCAGATTGTTCTACCATCGGTTCGTATTTTTTATCATCCCGATTTCGTTTTAAATAATAAGGAGGATATATCCGTGTCTGACACAGTAGATATCTACAGCGATAGAGGACAACTCTTAGAGAGCAACGTCAACATTAGAGACCTTGCTCCGGTCAAAAACAAGGCGATCCAGAAAATTATCATGGACACCAAACGTTCAGTTGCCGTTAACCTCGCCGGTATCGAGAAATCTCTCGCAACCGGTAAAATGGGCGGCGCTGCAAAGCAAATTCTCGGCCGTAAACTTGAGTACAACTTGGTTGAAAACTCAGGCGCAATCGTTGACGCAGTTAAAAAACTGGTTCAGGTTGACGAAGGCGACGACACAGTTGTCAAGCCCTTGGCCGGCGGTAAACAAATTTTGGTTCAGATTCCGACAGCACGTTTGATGTCCGGCGCAGAATCCACCGCCTCCATGACTGTCAGTGCGGCAGCCATGACACAAGCAATCCTTGATGCTTACAACACCGACATGTACGACTCTATGATCGTCAAAGCAGCCTGCTGGGGCAGCTACCCGGTCACAGTCGGTATGGCCGGCAGCCCGATCAAAGGAATTCTCGACATCCCCCAGAACAATGAGGGTCTCGGCTATTCACTCAGAAACATCACATCCAACCACGTTGCAGCCATTACCGGAAGAAACGCAATGAACGCAGCCGCGCTCTCCTCAATCTATGAGCAGACCGGTATCTTCGAAATGGGCGGCGCAATCGGTGACTTCGAAAGACACCAGCTCCTCGGTCTTGCTTACCAGGGCTTAAACGCCAACAACATGGTTTACGACATGGTCAAAGAGAACGGTAAAGAAGGAACAGTCGGATCCGTTATCGAGTCCATGGTCGGCAGAGCCATTGAAGACAAAATCATCCACGTTGACAAAACCGGACCCTCCGGCTACAACTTCTACAAGGCAGACGATGTCGCCATGTGGAACGCATATGCAGCAGCAGGTACACTTGCCGCAACAATGGTCAACTGCGGTGCATCACGCGCAGCACAGGACGTCGCAGCAACAATGCTCTACTTCAACGACATCCTCGAAAAAGAAACAGGCCTTCCGGGCTGTGACTACGGTAAACTCCAGGGCGCATCCGTCGGTTTCTCCTTCTTCAGTCACTCCATCTACGGCGGCGGCGGACCGGGTATCTTCAACGGCAACCACGTCGTTACAAGACACTCCCGCGGATTTGCAATCCCCTGTGTCGCAGCAGCAGTGTCTCTTGACGCAGGAACTCAGATGTTCACAATCGAATCCACATCCCAGCTTATCGGTGATGTGTTCGGTACAATGGACGAGTTCAGAGAACCGATTAAAGCCGTTGCAGGAGCCCTCTAAATAACCAAAGATGAAGGTCTGATGAAACTATGACATGTCCCACTGAATCAGGATGTAACTGCGAACCCGCAGGCGGAAACACAGTTCAGATTGAAATTGTTCCGCAGAGAATCTTAAGTCCTGAGACATCGGAAAAGCTTCTCGGAAGAATTTACGATTGCGACGGTATTATCAGAGTAATGGTCCAAGGATCCCGTCTTCCCGACAAAGTCGGATACGGTCCCGGAACCGGCGAAAAAGTCAACCACCCGCTCAAAAAGTCGATTGAGGTGGAAGGTCAGCAAGTCGACATGCGTGTCACCTTAAGCCGCCTTCTTGTTGAAGTCGACAGCGACCAAACGGCTGATGAAATCAAGAAAATCTGCGACGAAACGTTCCCGTTTCCCTTTGAGTTCTACAAAGGCGTGTTTTTCAAGAAATATTCAACTGTCGTTGACTATGCCAAAATGGGTCCGGATCCCGATGAAAGACTGCTCGGCATGACCGATCCGAAAGGCAAACTCGATCAAATTGTCTTCATTGAAAAGGACGAAAAAGACAGCGAATAACTGTACAGCTCAAAAAGGTGAATATCATGATGAATTTCGACCGAAACACCCAAGTCGTTGACTGCCGCCTCGGCATCAGCCACGGAAAAGGCGGAAGCCTCGCGAGAGCGGGCACGCTTTCTCAAGCCGGAAAGCTTGACGTGGTCGTCGTTGCGATGGGTTCGGGAAGAAGACACGTGACAAAACCGATTTGCGAGATTACATACGCAATCCGCAGAGAAAACATCCAAACAGGCGTTTTGGTTCTTTATGCCGGCACCGGCTACCCCGAGTCGGGCACAATGGGCTCTTTCGGTATTGATCCGAAAGAAATTGACCAAATCAACATGCACAAAATGGCAATCATTCACTTCGGTAATGTGAGAAACCACTTTGTCAAGAAAGCCAGAGATATTTTCAGCGGCGTACGCATTCCCGCAGTTATTATTACACAAGCGCTTGTCGATTTCGAAGATTTCGCTAAAGTGGGCATTAAAACCCGTTACGTTAAACCTAAAGAGAAAGATCAGCTTTCCGACGGCGTTATCATGAATATCGTGAACGGCGTTACCAGAGGTGACGCGGCGCCGCGTGACAAACTCAGTGAGATTATCGTTAAAGTAAAGGAAACATTAGGCCAAATCCAATAAGGAGTTAAGAATATGGCATACAAAGCACAATATTATCCCGGTACAACCTCTGTTGCAGAAAACAGAAGAAAACACATGGGCCATGACTTGGAAAAATTGAGAGAAATTTCCGACGAAGACTTGACCGCAATCCTCGGCCACCGTGCCCCCGGTCAGGACTACCCCAGCACCCACCCGCCGTTAGCGGAAATGGAAGAACCGCCGTGCCCGATCAGAGAATTGGTCGAACCCACACCCGGCGCAAAAGCAGGCGACCGTGTCAGATACGTTCAGTTCGTTGACTCTATGTACAACGCACCGTCCGTTCCGTACGTCAGATCCTACTACGCAGCCATCAACTTCAGAGGTGTCGACCCCGGTACACTTTCCGGTCGTCAGATCGTCGAAGCACGTGAGAGAGACATGGAAATTGTCGCAAAGGACCAGCTCGAAACCGAGATGACCTGCCCGGCACGCTCAAGCCTCCGCGGTGCAACTGTCCACGGTCACTCTGTCCGTCTCCAGGAAGACGGCGTTATGTTCGACATGCTTGATCGAGCAAGACTCGAAGGCGACGTCATCATCATGGACAAAGACCAGGTCGCAATTCCGCTCGACAGAAAAGTCAACCTCGGCAAACCCATGTCCGAAGACGAATTAGCCAAGAGAACCACCATCTACCGTGTGGACAACGTTCCGTTCAGATCCGACGCAGAAACAGTTGAATGGGTTCAGCGCGTTTACTTGCAGAGAACTCAGTACGGTTTCAGACCCGGTGTGGAGAAAGCACAGTAAGGAGTGACAAAAATGGCACAAGAAGATATTTTTGCAAGATTTAAGAGATCCATGGAAATCAAGTTCGCTGAGGACTATGGTGACAACAGACAGGGCGGAACCGACATTACATCCAAGACTGAGAAATTCTACAGACTTGGTCCGGAACAGAGCCCCAGAAAGAGAGAAATGATTAAAGCCGGTAAAGAAATCGCAAAGAAAAGAGGACTTGCCGGTTACAACCCCATGATGCACAGCGGTGCACCGTTGGGTCAGAGAGCCATCACCCCGTACAGAATTTCAGGCACAGACCTTGTTTGTGACCCGGATGACTTACACTATGTCAACAACGCCGCAATGCAGCAGATGGTTGACGACATTAAGAGAACCAACATTGTCGGTCTCGACATGGCTCACGACACACTCGAGAAGAGATTGGGTAAGGAAGTTACACCTGAAACAATCAACAACTACCTCGAAAACCTCAACCACTCCCTTCCGGGCGGCGCTGTCGTTCAGGAAATGATGGTCGAATGTCACCCCGGCTTGGTCGACGACTGTTACGTTAAGATGTTCACCGGTAACGATGACCTCGCTGACGAAATCGACAAGCAGTTCTTAATCGACATCAACAAGATGTTCCCCGCAGAACAGGCAGAACAGTTAAAGGCAGCCATCGGAAACTCTTCCTGGCAGGCACTTCACATCCCGACAATCGTCATCAGATCTACTGACGGCGGTCAGACCAGCAGATGGTCTGCCATGCAGATCGGTATGTCCTTCATCTCCGCATACAACATGTGCGCCGGTGAAGCAGCTGTCGCTGACTTGTCCTACGCTGCAAAGCACGCTGGTTCCATCAACATGGGTGAAATGCTCCCCGCAAGACGTGTCAGAGCACCCAACGAACCCGGAGGCGTTTCCTTCGGTCACCTCTGTGACATTGTCCAGTCCAGCCGTGTCAACGTCGACGACCCCGCAAAGGTCGCTCTCGAAGTTGTCGGCGCAGGCTGTGTCATGTACGACCAGATCTGGCTCGGTTCCTACATGTCCGGTGGTGTCGGTTTCACACAGTACGCAACCGCAGGTTACACTGACGACATTTTGGACAACAACTTGTACTACAACCTTGATTACATCAACAAGAAGTACAACAACGCAGCCAAGACCGGTACTGCAAACAAAGTGAAGGCAACCAACGAAGTCATCAAAGACATCGCAACAGAATCCACACTCTTCGGTATCGAAGAATACGAGAGATACCCGTCTGCCCTTGAAGACCACTTCGGCGGTTCCCAGAGAGCAACATCCCTCGCAGCCGCAGCCGGCTGTGGTGTCTCCATCGCAACAGGAAACGGTAACGCAGGTCTTTCCGGCTGGTACCTCTCCATGTACCTCCACAAGGAAGCATGGGGCCGTCTCGGCTTCTACGGCTACGACTTGCAGGACCAGTGCGGTGCCTCCAATGTTTGTTCATACCAGGGCGACGAAGGTGCTCCCGCAGAACTCCGCGGTCCCAACTACCCCAACTACGCTATGAACGTCGGTCACCAGGGCGGCTATGCCGGTATCACAATGGCAGCACACTCCACAAGAGGCGATGCCTACACCGTCAACCCGTTGGTCAAAGTTTGTTTCGCAGACGACCTCCTTCCGTTCGACTTCACCAGACCGAGATACGAATTCGGTCGCGGCGCACTCAGAGAATTCGAGCCTGCCGGTGAAAGAACATTGGTCATCCCGGCCAAATAATTCTGTAAAATCTAAAATTCAATTTTGCCGGACTTTCATGTCCGGCAATCTTTTTCTTTTTTTAAAGTGGTTTTTCGGGTTATTTGAAAAATTCGTTTTTTTCAAAACCGATATGCATATAAACAATTGTGTTTTATAAAATTGCATCAATTTTTTTGGGATGTACGTTTGATGAAAACAAAAAATATGCAAATTATAACTGTCATTTTGGCAGCTGTTTTGGTTATTGCTTGTGCTTTTGCCGTTTGGAGTATCTACAGAAATGATCAAAATGAAGGTGATACAAACGGGAACGATAATCTCTCTAAAAGTATGACTGTAACGTTGGATTCCAATCCCAATACAGCTTATGATACTTTTACTTTAGACAGTATTATTTCCGAATCTGATTTCATTTTCAAAGGAACTGTTATTGAAGCAACACAAAACCTCGGCGAGAAAGAAGTCATATTGAAAGTTGATGACGTTTTAAAAGGTGATCTTTCTCCTCAAACGGTCATTCTTCACAGCAATTATAAGCCGCTGAATTTCGAAATCGGCGACGAGTTTGTCTTTTTTATCTCCGAAGGGTATGACGGCAAATACAAGGTTATGACAACTCAAGGATATTTGAAAAATATGAAATCTGATGCCGATGTTGGTTCCGGTGTTGATGCCGATATTGATGCCGGTGCTGAATATGCGGGCGAACGTTTCAAATCAACTTACGCGGATTTGAAAGAGAAGATTGAAAAATCAAATCTCGGGATTGTTGATCCGGTTGACCCTGTTGTTATGGATACGCTTGAAGTGACTTATTGGAATCCTTGGGGCGGGCCGACTGTCGGCGGCGGTATGGCGATTGATTATGTTGCTTTGACTTTGGCAGATTATATCAGCAGTTCTGCAATTATTGTTTCAGCAACCGTTACCGAAACAGCCGAATGGAATAATTCAACACCCGAAGGGAAAGCGAAATTGAAAGAACTCGGCTCTCCCTGGATTTATTCTTCCAATCGGGAATGTTATTTTGACGTCAATGAAATTCTGAAAGGCAATTTTGAAATCGATCACATTTATTTGAAAACAGACATGAAAACACCTGCATGGAATGTCGGCGACGAATATGTTTTGTTCATTGACGGATCATCGACAGGCAATTCCGATTACGAAATTTGTGTGACGGAAGGTTACTTGATTAAAAACGGTTCGAATTATGAAGGGATGTGGCAAAACAAATCCATTCCTTATGACGATTTGAAATTTTTAATTTCAATGCCTGAAGACGAACTGTCAATGTATCAGCGAATGGCTTTCTCGCCTCAAGTTTTCATCGGCGAAATGCTGACCTCGACCGAAAAGGATAAGCTTGTGTATGACGGCGACATGAGATCCGTTCAAGATCACCAAGTCCGTGTTATCAGTCCGATTAAAGGCAACCTTTCTGGAGAAATCAATTTCACATACACGACTTCTTACATGACAAATAAAATGATGGAAGATTATGTTAAGCGGGAGAATTGGACACTTCAAAGAGTCGTGAACACGTCCGGCCTTGAATCGGACGGTTCGGGATATTTCAGACCTCAGCATTGGGATCCGAAAGTTTCGCCGCTGAAGGAAGGCGACATTTGTTTGATTTTCCTTTGGGAAAACGACGGCCATTATTATATGGGTGCTTCAACAACGGATTACAGAATTGAAGAACATAACAAAAAAGAACTCCAGAAAATGGCAGAGGAATATCAAAAAACATTGGAAAGAATTGAGAAGTACATAACGTATGATTATTAATTCTCTGTTTTTTTCTGTTTTTATTTGTTTTTAACTTCCAACTCATTCGCAATCAAAGCAAATCATTTATAATCTCTTCTCTTTTATTTTTTGATTAATATGTCTTCAAAACTCACATCCCGAAAACTCGGTGTTATTTTGCTTGCAATTTCCGTTCTCATTATTGCATCCGTTGCCGCTTACGTGTATTATGAAAGCCAAAAGCCCGGAAATAAAAATTTGGGTGAAATCATGATCAATTGGTATATTCCGGATTATGATAAATTGGTTTCAGATTCTGATCTCATTGTGGTCGCCACGGTCACAAGCAAAAAGGGTGTTTGGGGAACTGATGACGGCGAAAAGCCTTCCGGTTTTGGTATTTATAAATCCGGGATTTACACCGAATATACATTCCGGCCCGATGACGTTTTGAAGGGAAATACAACAACAATCATCGGCCGCGCTCAAGGCGGTGAAGTTGACGGTTACACGCTGACAGCCACGCAAACGTCTTCCTTTGAAGTCGGCGATCAAGTGCTTTTATTTTTGACGGCCAACAAAGATGCCGACGGGAACCGGATTTTATGGTATTATATTCATTGGCCCGGCGTTTTTACGGAAACCGGCGACGGTATTTTTACAAACGATGTTTACGGCAATATTTCAACAGAACAGCTGAAACAGGACATAGCTTCGGGATCCGCGGCATAAATCACAGGTTCGGCCGGAATCGCAGAATAAATATGTTATAAAAGTATTCGTGATCAATATGATTGAAAGTTCAAAAGGAATGAAAATCGCGGTGATTGCTTTCTTCGCCGTTTTAATCGTTGTCGCGGTTTTGGGCGTCGGCGACAGCTGGGAACATCAAAGAGGAACAGGACTGCCTGTTAACGGCAGCATCGGAATGATGGTGATTTGTTATGATTTTCCCGAATTTGAAGAGCTGGCAGATTTCGATTTGATCGTCGTCGGCACGGTTTCCGATAAATACGGCGCTTGGGGAACCGAAGACGGCAAGAAGCCTTTGTCAAAATACAAGCTCAAGGACGCCGGAATTTATACGTATTATGAACTTGAAAACATTGATGTTTTGAAAGGCAATGTTTCCGAATTGACTGTCCGCACGCCCGGCGGAGAAGCAGACGGTTATGCACTTCATGTCGGCTCTTTCCCATGGATTGAAACCGGCGATAACGTTTTGCTGTTTCTGAGAACAAATTATGATGCCGATAATAACGTTTTGGATTGGTATTATATCGGAGAGCCGAATGTGTTTACGGAAATTGATGACGGCGTTTTTGAAAACGGACATTACGGTTCAATTTCAATTGAAGAATTAAAAGACGAAATTGCGAAAGCACAGGAAAGAAAAACAGAACAGTAAGCATATGAAGCAAAAATAAAAGAATCGGATGAAAATTTAAAAAGAGTAGGTTGGAAAGGGCTTTTAGTTCGATATGGTATTTGAAATGCGAAATTAATATGGCAATCCCTGTTCGGCGCGCTTAAATCGTTCTTCTCTATCTTTTTGAGCTTCTATCTTGAGTTGTTCTATTTCTTCTAACTCTTCCGGCGTAAACTCAATAATTCGTCCGGTCGGCCTAAATATTTCACTGAATTTTTCATGTCTCATTTTTCATTTCTCCTTTTCTTGAATATCATAAAATATAACTTCAATTAATTCATCTTCCGAACTTTTAATTAAATGTTTCGAAATGTTAACAATTGTATAATTTAATCTTCTCGGTCTTAACACTTCAAATTCAGAATCATCAATTTTCAAAGCTTTCATTTCAGGTTTTATTTTCAACTGAAAAATAATCGGTTTTTCAGAATTTGTGTATTCCAATGCTTTTCCTAATTTCAAGCTGAAACTTCCGTAAGCATCCTCAACATATTCTGTCCCGACGGAATGATCCTTCGGCAGCCAGTCAACATCCGAGACACCTCTGTAAATAAACGGATTTCCTTTCACTCTTCCTTTTTCGATTGCAGAGTCCAAGTTTTCAATGTGAAAATCAATGAGTTCTTTTTCTTCGCGGATCATTCTGTCATAAAAATCCGAGCGGCGGCAGCAATTGTTAATCACGTAACAGTATGTTTTTGAACGCCAGGGTTCGAGAATTTCAAAACTCCAATCCTGTTTTTGTTCGTTCCAAGGATGTACGTCCTGATAATTTCCGACGGCAACGTTTTCTGCAGGCGTCAACTCTTCTAAAACAATGCATTTGACGCCGGATTTCGGATTTGCGGTGTATTTGGCAGGCGTTTCCGAAACGGCATTTCCAAACCGGTTCAGCCGTTGATTGACAGTTTCATTCTCTGTTATTTTTTCCATAAGGATTTGCTTTCGCTCAAAATCCTTAAGCTGATCGTTTTTTCAAAAATCGTAATGTTTATATTCTCGGCATTTCGCGCAAAAAAATTTAAGCGGAATCTTCGGCAGGCGGCAAACCGAGCGCGTTGATTTGTTCAATCAATTCTGTAAATGCCTGAATCTCAAATTCCAATAATTCTTCTTTTGTCATGCTTGCCGACATTTCGCCGTCAACGGAAAGCGTGTCGGGGCCGCGCCGAACAATTCTTTTTGATTTTTCGGGAATCAAAATGTCTTTGATATCTTTTTCGTGAACAAAACAGCGCCCCGGAATGAAAACAGTATCTTTCATCTCCGCCGGGTTTATTTTTCTGAGGTCGTCGGCCGTAATCAAACAGCCGATGTCTTTTTCGGCGGCAATGATATTCACGATCCCGCCGAGTTTTTCAAAAATCTCGGAAAGGCGGGGCGCGGCGGCAATGCTTGTGATAATTGTTGCTTCCATATTGATTTTCGGAAGTCTGGCAAGTGCTTCGGGCACATTTCGGATTGCAAAGGGTGAATCCAAAAGCGGATCCTCAAGCGGGGTTCCGGAAATCCGAAGATTCGGATGATTCGCCGCGGCGGTTCGAACGATTTCGGCAAACTCTTCAATCGTATGAGAAACAACACCCGGAATCACCGGTTCGTTCCCGAGAATCAAACCGTTTTCCGTTTTGTTGGCAAAACGCATCAAAAGCGCGCCTTTCGCGCCGGTTTTTTCAAGCCATGAAAGCGTTTCTTCCAAAACGGCGCCGTCGTTTGCGCCGGGAACAAGAACAATTGCCGCGTAAACGTTGCAGAATCCGCAAAGTTCTTCAAAAACTTTAAGCGACATTTCGGGCGTCGGATCGTGCATGTATTCTTTCCGGAGCGCCGGATCGGATGCGAAAAGCGTGAAGTTAACTTCTTTGATGCCGGCATCTTTTAAAAACGATCCTTCCGATCCGTCAAATCCCTTTCCGCTTGTGTAACCGATTTTAACGGGCAGGCCGAAGTCGGAAAGAAATGTCAGAAGCGGCAGAAATTCAGGGTAACAGCTGACGTCGCCGCCGCCGGTAATGATAAACCCGGTGATGTCAGAGGCATTTGCGCCGTAAATCTTAGAAGCGGTTTCATCCAAAACCTGTCTCATCGGCTTAAATCCGTGATGGGATTCGCGGACGCTTCGGGTGCAGTAGTCGCACCCTTTCATAAAAGGCGGACAGTATTTGCAGCCGAGCGGCTCCGTTGCCCCGACTTTTTTAAAATAGCAATATTTGCAGAATCCGCGGCAGTCCGTTCCGGGATTCCCGCCGACGTCGACTAAGATTTCCATGGGTGTTAAAAAGAATGTTTGATATTAATAAATTGTTGAGTGAATGAACAAACTTGGCTGAACGAACTTGACTGAACAAATTCGTATGAAAGAACTTGACTGAACAAACTCGTATGAACGAATTTGGCTGAATGAATTTCTGAATTACTCTTCCGAATGAATGCCGACATCATCGATTTTCAATGCTTCGGGAAGCATCAGCAAAAAAGGCAGGCTTCGGTCATCATCCGCATTGCTGTAAGTTGTTCCGAGCAGCGTGTTTGTGTTGTATCTGTCTTTGTTCAGGCAATAATATTTTTCAGACGGCAGCATGATGTATGTTTTTCCGAGTTTTTCCGCCAAAAACCACTTTTCAAGCAGAATTGCGGCTTTCATATTGTTTTTCACAAACGGGTGAATTAAAAACATTTTCAGATGAATCAAAGAAGCGTGGTAAAAAACTTCGGCCAGCGACATTTCCTGCCGAAGCAGCTGCCGGATCTGCTGAAACAAAGCCGTCATCAGCGCTTCGACATATTCGGGTTCGGGAGGTTTGTAAATCCGCCGTCCGCGTTCGTTAAAAATGGCGACCTGAACACGGCGGTAAGCAATCGTCATTGTTTTTTTGTTCGGTCCTTTCAGGATTTCCGATAAATAATAAACGGCTTCGTGGAAGTTTTGCTCGTTCAATTCTTTCTGATAAGCTGTTCTGTAAGCAAGAATGCCTCTGACAATTTCATCTTCGCCGACATCCTTGGAAGGTGTTTTTTTCTCCGCCTCCCACAGCCACCAGGCAAGCTGACGGAAAACGTCTTCCGTTTCGTCTTCCGATAAACGGCCGAATTTTTCAATAAACGCTGCCGTATTTGCTTTCAATTTCCGGCCGGCGGCATCGTTGTATTTCATGAAAAATTTCTTGTCGGTCACTTCCATTTCTGTTTCCTCAAGAGACTAAACTCAAGTTCAATTATTTAAATATTGACGAATTCGGCCGGCAGCCGAAAATTGAAATGACAACCCGGAAACAAAGGCTAAAACAAAACACAAGAAAAATGAGAATAAAGCAAAAGTGAAGGAAATGTAAAAATCGCAAAATATCAAAAAAAATATCAAAAATTAAAACGAATTAAAGAAAATCAAAATTTTTCTTTTCTTTAATTTTCGTCTTCATTTTCTCTTCTCTTCATGCGGACATAAAGGAAAATGCACAATATAATACCGAGAAGAAAAATCGTCGGGAAACCGTAAGCAGCTTTTCCGTCTTCAATTCCGTCCTGAGACGTTATCGGCGCTTCAAAACCTTGAACGGCAGATCCGGTGCTTCCGTTTCCGGCGGTTTTAACCGTTTTTTTGCCCGATCCGGAATCTCCGGGATTCGGTTTTTCGGGCTCGGGAACATCGGGTGTTAATGTTGCTGCCCATGCGGGGGTCGAGTTCGGTCCTCTGTTAACGCCGTCGTATACAGCGATTTTGTAATAATACAGTGTTGAATGAGCCAAACCGGCATCGATATATTCTGTTAATTCGGCTGAATCAATCGATTCAATTTTTTCGTATTCTCCGTCTTCTTCAAGAGAACGGTACAAATCATAATCAAAAGCGTTGTCGATTTCATTCCATGTCAATTGAATTCTTGATGTGTCAAGCGCTGTTGCCGTTAATGTCGGAATGCCGATTTTATGCGTTGCCGCAGATGCAGTTTCGGATACGGGCCCGATCTTTTTCGACTCCAAATATCCTTCAACTTTGTAATAATAAGTCGTATCTTGCTCTAGTCCGGTATCTAAATGGTTCGGTTTTGAAGGATTTACAAGGGTAATTTCTGTATAACCGTCAACCGGAGATGTTGATCTGTACAGTTTATAACTTTTTGAAAGAGAGCTTTCGGTCCATTCCAAATAAATTGAGCTTGAATTTTCAGCTTTTGCGGTCACATCCAATAAAGTCCATGCAGAAGCAGAATCTGATTCGGCCATAGCGCCTTGATCTGTGCCGGCAATAATTTTGTAATAATATAATGAACCGGCGCTCAATCCGGAGTCTTTATAGGTTGTTTTGCTTGAACCGGTTCTTTCAATGACGGCATATTCACCGTCATATGTTGATCTATATACCCCATAGTAATCAGCGCCTTCAACAAGAGTCCATTCAACTTGAATTGAATGTGCTCCGTCTGTTTCTGCAGTGATTTGAGGCCGTTCAAGTCTGGCAGTTCTTCCGTCCATGATGTCTGATTCAGGTCCTTTTCCGTCTCCGTTATAAGCAATTATTTTGTAATAATAGGTGGTATCAAAGCCCAATCCATAATCTTGATAATTGGTGTCTGTTGTTTGAATAATCTAACTGTAGGATCCCATTACAGCCTCTGATCTGTAAATACAATATCCTTCGGCATTGTCTGATCCGGTCCATTCCAAATAAATTTCGCTCAATCCCTTCGTTGTTGTTTTTAAATTTGTCGGCGCATCCGGAACTGCAGCGGAAACAACCGGAATGAAAGAAATAATCAATATCAAAAGCAGAAATGCCGGTAATATTTTGCTGTTTTTTGCTCTTTTTATAATCCCCATTTTTAAACCCCTCGTCTTAATAGTAATTTTTACTGTTAAATAATATTTATTCCATATAAAGATATTCCAAAATTAGGTTTAATATATTCTATTATATCAATGGTATACTTTTTTTAAAGCGACGACGGGTGCTGAAATTTTGAGCCCGTTTGAAATTTTACTGAAAAAATAGGTTCGTTTTTTCAAATATTTGATTCATTTTATTTTTTATTTTTTGATTTTTAAGTTGCTTTTTGTTTTTTGACATAGGATTCATTTCATATTGAATCACAAAAGCGGTGAAATCAAACGGCAAATCCCTTCTTTAATTTTGGTCGAGAGCGGGCGGCTGTTGTATTGTTCAACCGTGACTTGCGTGCAGTCTTTTTCGAGTTCGTTTAAGATGATGTCATTCATCTGTTCTCCGAAATCCCGGTCGTAGACGAAGGCGTTTGTTTCAAAATTCAGTTTGAAGCTGCGAATGTCCCAGTTCGCCGTTCCGATGGTCGCAACTTCACCGTCAATGACTGCGGTTTTGCTGTGAATGAATCCGCAGTTGTACAAATATCCTTTTGCGCCGAGGCGAATCAAGTCGCCTAAATATGAAAAAGACGCCCAATACACAAACGGCATATCCGCTTTGCACGGAATTTCAATCCGCACGTCGATGCCGGATAAAATCGCAATCCGGAGCGCTTCAAAAATACTCTGATCCGGGACAAAATAAGGCGTTTGGATGTAAATTGATTTTTTCGCCCGGCCGATTAAACTTAAAAAACCGCTGTAAATGGCCGCGTTCTCGGAGTCCGGTCCGGACGAGACGATCTGAACGGCCGTTTTTCCATTCGGGAGCACAATGTCGGCCGGATAATATTTTGAATCATCTTTAATGGCATCTTCTTCGGCGGCGAAATTCCAGTCTTTGATAAATCTCTTTTGAAGACTTGCAACAGCCCCGCCGCTGATTTTCAAATGCGTGTCTCTCCAGTAGCCGAGCGGCCCTTCTCCGAGATATTCAATGCCGATGTTAAAGCCGCCGATCATGCCGACAAGGCCGTCGGCGACCAATATTTTCCGATGATTGCGGTAATTGATGCGCGTGTTAATGAACGGCACCAGCAGCGGAAATAAAATGTAAACTTTTCCGCCGGCTTCTTTAAATTCTTTGTAAAACGAACGGGGAACTTTATGAACGCCGACGGCATCAAAAATAAGCCGGACTTCCACGCCTTCTTTTGCTTTTTGTGTCAAAAGGCTCATAATTCTCCGGCCGAGCGGATCATTCCGAATGATGTAATATTCCATATGAATATGGTTTTCAGCGTTCAGAATTATGTTTTCCATTTCTCGGAAATTTTGATCTCCGTGAATGTAAACATCAATGCTGTTGTTTGCCGAGTACGCGGCATGATCCTGATTCAAAAAAAGTGCAATCGTCGGCTCGAATTTTTTGCCGATGTCGGACAATTTCAGGTCGGATGTTTTCAATTGCTCGATCTGATGAGATGAAATCCGTTCAAAATGATCGTCTGCTTCCATTTTTTTGTCAAACTTATATTTGCCGTAAAGGCGGCGCCCGAAGAAAACGTAGATGATAAAACCGAAAATCGGGATAAACAAAAGAAGTAAAATCCAGGCGGCGGCAATCTGAGGGCTTCTCCGTTCATAAAAAACAATGACGGCCGCGGCCAGTAAATTGAATATCGTTATGACCATTAAAAGAATCTGATAGACTTCCTGAACAATGATCCAATCAATTAACATAAATTTCCCCGCCGTTATTCCGATTCGTTTTACCGTTTTTTATTTATTCCTATTATATCTGAAATTTGATATAACCGTTTTTGTACAATGTCTGTTTGTAAAAAATTGAGAGATTTGAAAAACTTGAGAATTTTGTAAACTTTTAGAATTCTGTAAAATTTTAAAGAAATTGAAAAAAATCGAAGAAATTTGAAGAAATTGAAGAAATTGAAGGAATTTGAAGAAATTTGAAATGAAAATCCGGATTTGAAATCTGCCGCGAATTTTTTTCGGGAACGCCTCTTTGTTTCAAAAAAATTTTCGATTTCTTTGACCACTATTCTAAACTCTTTCACCGGTCTTAAGAATTTGCATAAAATTTTTCATTTCGTTTGCTTCCGTTTTGAACTTCTTTCGGCAAAACACTCTCTAACAAAACATTATTTGGCGACGATTTAACGCTTTATGCAAAATGGACGGAAACAAGTTCAGGCAAGACAAGCGGAAAAGGAAGCAGAACGGGTTTTGCAACGGTCACGGAGGCGGCAAGCACAACGCCCGCGACATCTGCGGCAGCCGGCAGTGAATCGAATGCAAATGACATAAAGAACAATAACGCTGAAACGCCTGTTTCAAGTTCTTCGCAAAATGTCAATCAGGGATTCGAAACAAGTGTTGAGGACGACAGCGGCTTTTCAAACAAAACACTGTTCGGAATACTGGCAATCGGCATCATTATCGTCGTGTTATGCGTTTGCCTGTATCTGAAAGGACGTAAAATTTAATGAAAAAAACTTAAAACAATTTAAAGAAATTTTAAAGCAATCTTAAAACCGCTTCACTGCGGTTTTAATTTCTTTTTCTCTTTTTTTTGTTTTTTTCTTCTTTTTGTTTTTTTCTTTGTTTTCGTTCTCTGTTTCTTCTCTGTTTTCGATTTTTGGGCGCCGCCCGCGCGCGAACCGCACAAATTTTAAAACACGAATTCAAAGCAAAAGTCCGGTTTTACAATTTTTTCCCGAATGGTGTTGTTGTTGTTGTTTTTTTAGAAATTTCCGAATTCAAACAGCTTTTTCTGTTTCGTTTTTTCTTTCTTCCAAGCTTGATTGATTTCTTTAATCCGGTAAAGCAAACCGTGTTTTTTGCATTCCTCTCTGAATACGGCCGCCAGCGGTTCGGCATTTTCGCAGGCGCAGTTGTATCGGGTGCCGTAAGTTTTCATGTATTTTTCTTTGAGGCCCGGGCGCTCTTTGTCCAAATTTTCATAATAAAATTCACGGTTTCCTTTTCGAAGCGTCATCCCGAAACCGTAACATAAGACGTAGTCGGCGTTGTTTTCGGCGGCTTGTTCAACGATTGAGCGGATGTTTTCTTCATTGTCGGTGATGAACGGCAGAATCGGATTCATATGAACGCCGCAGAAAACGCCGGCATCCGTCAACGTTTTGACGGCTCCGAAACGCTCGGCGGGGGCTGAAACGTTCGGCTCGATTTGTCGGGCAATTTCGTCATCCGTTGTCGTAATTGTGATTCCGGTATTCACCGGGGAGTGTGTCGAAATTGCCGAATAAAGATCGGCATCTCTTTTGATCAATGCCGATTTTGTAATCACGCCGACGCCGCATTTGTATTTGTCAAATAATTTCAGAGCGCCGCGTGTCAGTTCCAGCTCTTTTTCAAAAGAATTGTACGGGTCGCTCATCGATCCCGTTCCGATGACGATTTCAGGCGCATTGGCTTTTCGGCGGCTTTGAAGTTCCTGCTCGATTAAAAAAAGCGCGTTTTCTTTGGCATGAACAATTCCGAAATCGCCTTGGGGGCGGCCGCCTTGATAGCATTCGCTTCTGGAATCACAATAAATGCAGCCGTGATCGCAGCCGCGGTAAATGTTCATCATATGCGTGCTGCCGAAAAGATCAATTTCATGTTTCACCGGCAGGATCATTTTTTTAGCGGCGATGTATTTCACAAGACTCTTTATGAAAGGGAATTTATTTAATTTCTGCGCGCGGTTTATTCAAAAACGCTGCCGCTGTATGTTTTAAATTGAAAAAAATCAAAGCACTGTTTTCACGTATTCATTTTTTATTTTTCGTTTGTTCATTCAGCGCTTTTCTTAAAAAATTTCATTCTTTGTCCATGATTCCGATTTGTATCAGCTGCTGATTAATTACTTCGGCCGCCTTTGTTTCGGCGTCGGACTTCGTCTTCCCTTCTCCTTCTCCGGAAATATCTGTTTTTAATCCGGAAATTTCTTTGGGGAGAACGTATCCCATCGTGAATGTTTTATCATGCGGGGGTCCTTCTTGAGAAACCATAAATGATTCGGGCCGGAAACCGCCGTAATGCTGCTGGCAGAATTCATATAATTTCACTTTCGGTGAAATCAATGATTTCATGGCTTTTTCAGCTTCTTTTCTGTTCATGATGTATTTGTAAACAAATTTCTCCGTCGGCTCGAGGCCGCCGTCTAAATAAATGACGCCGACAACAGCTTCCAGAAAAGTCGAATTCATCTTTTTGGATTTTCCCGCAATTCCTTTTTCGAGAATCAAATAATCGTCCCATCCGTTTTTCTTGACAATTTTTTCAAGCTTTTCATCACAAACCAAATGGGATTTCAAGTTTGTCAGCTGTCCTTGTTCCAAGTCTGTGTAATTCATAAACAAGAATTCCGAAACAATAAAATCTAAAACAGCGTCCCCGAAAAAAGCGGTTTTTTTGTTGGATGCCTGTATTCGCGACTCTTGCAGCAGCGAAAGGTTGCCGAAAGAGTAGCCTATCTCAGCTTCAAATTCATTCAAAGCCTCTAATGAATCTTTTTTAATTTTCATTTCCTCATCCGCCGAAGTTTGCTGTAAACCCGGTTTTTCGTTTTTATTTGGAATCAATTTCTCAACTCCTGTCGTTTTGTTTTTTTTAGCAAAGCGGCTTTATTGAAAATACCCCTTTCCGCTTTGTGTATTTTTTTGATTCATTTTATTATTTTTAAAAATTTTATTTGTAATGTTTCTGCCATTAAATTCTAATTCACTTTTTAATAATAGAATATTAATTCAATGCTTATTAAACTGTTTCATTAATAATTTAATTAACATAAGGATTCAGTTATTATATATCTCACGTATTTCAACCGGAATTTCCGTTGTTTTGTAAATATATACTATCTTTTAAATATATCCTTATATTATTTACAATCCAAGTATCCTTTTTATACTTTACTATGACTTCAAATTCTTTTTGACTTATCTTTTATGTTCATTTTCATCCGATTCCCCTCCTTTTTACAAGTCTCCGGCGCGGGCATCTTCCCGGGCCAAATTCATAACGCAAAAATAATATTTTAGCCCGGATAATTATATATCCTTTCCAATCCATATTTAGGGTTGCAGTTTCCGTTTTATTTGACAATTCGGTTCTGAAAATAAACCGTAAAAACAGAGGGATTACTCGTGCGTGATTTTTTGTATCAGACTTATGATATGGTTCTTGAGCGGCTTCGTTATGCCGAAGCCAAAAATACGATTATTGTCACGCTTCTCGGTGTTTTGATTATCGGCGCTTTTCGTATTTATGACGAAACGCCGTACCGTCCTGAAATTGCAACCGTTTATTTTTGGTGTTTTTTGATTTTCGCGTCTCTCGGAATCATCACGGTCATCACTTCTTTCATGCCGAACATCAAACTTCAGTATCTTTACAAATCCAAAAATCCGCTGCCGTCCGACAGTCTGATTTATTACGAACACGTCGCCAAATTCGACGACGCCAAACAGTATATTTCGGCAGTCAACCGCACTTATTTCAACAACGAAGAAACAGCCGGCAATCTGGATTATGACTTGGCCGCTCAGATCATTCTCAATTCACGGTCCGTTTACCGCAAATCCGTTTTGTCCTATTACGCCATCGTCTTTACCGTCTGCGCGATCTTAACGCCGCTTGTCGGCGGCCTGTACATTCTGTTTTCGCGCTACTTCTATTGGTCGTCCGATGACAGCGGCAAAACAACGCTCAAATTCGGCAAAAAAAAGAAATCCAAAGAAACGGAAGAAATCAAAGAGATCCGGCACAATCCGCGCTACAATTTCAGCCGGTATTTCAAGCCGCACACCTCTAAAAAAGAAATTCGGGAAATTGAAAGAAACGATCAGAGTGCCGTTTCTCAAAATTTTGATGAGTTCAAAAAAGATTAAATATCTGCGGAATCAGCCAATTCTTTCTCAAACGATTCCATGAGGCCGATTTCTGTTAAATATTGATTTACTTTTTCGGCGGCTTTTCTTTCTGCTTCTATTTTTAACCTTGCAGTTTCTTTAAATGATATGTCTGTTTTCAGACCTGTAATCTCTTTTGGAAGTGTGTATCCGATCGTAAATTTTCCCTGCATCATTCCTCTCTCTAAAACCAAATATGGCTTTGGCATATATCCGTTGAAATGAGTGCGGCAGAATGCATTTAATTTTGCTTTTGGATAATATTCACGTCTTAGCAATTCATTTCTTCTGCGATTATCTTCCATAGCGCCGATTTGCATCAGGATGATATTGACTTGCTTAGCGGCCCGATTTTCAGCAATTGATTTGCTTCTGCCTTCCCCAATCCCTAAAATGTCCCTCTCAAATCCGGTAACTTTTTTTGGAAGTAAGCATCCTATTGTGTAAATCTTTTCATTTTGTGTTTTTTCTTCTCCAATTATATAAAAATCCGGCTGAAATTTATTGTAATGTTCCTGGCAAAATTGATATAATAGGCTTTTTGATGTCATAAACAACTGTTTATGGTTTTTCATTTTTTTCAATTCCGTTTTTTTCTCATTATCTGCATCTGTGGTGTTGATTTGAATTAAATAATCATTAATTTGTTTGGCAGCTTCTTTTTCAGCATCAGATTTCCTTTTTCCTTTGCCTGTTCCAATGATGTCTTCTTTTAATCCTGTGTTTTCTTTGGAAAGTCTGTATTCGACAATAAAAGTTCTGTCATGCGGCGGTCCTTCTTCTGCAATCAAAAACGGCTGCGGCCGGAAGTCGTAATATTCTTTGCAGAATCGATTCAGTTTCTCTTTTGGTGATTGACTCATATCGTTGAGGATCATGCAGTTGAGGGCCGCGCAGTTGAGGGCCACGCAGTTGTTTTTCTTTTTATATTTCTTTTTTTTCGCTTCCGAAATATGCAAAATTTCCATTGCTTTTTCAATTTCTTTTCTATTGACAATATATTTGCAAACAAAAATTTCTGCAGGCAAAATCCCGCCATCTAAATATATCGCACCGATAATCGCTTCCAAAAAAGTTGAAGTCAGTTTTCTGGATTTTGACGGAATGGATACTTCGGTAACCAAATATCTGTCCCATTCATTTTCTTTGACTATTTTTTCAAGATTTTTATCACTAATTATATGGGCTCTCATGATTGTCAATTGCCCTTGATCAAAATCAGGATAAGTCTTGAACAGAAATTCGGTAACAACATACCCTAAAATTGTGTCTCCAAAAAAAGCTGTTTTTTTATTTGTTGCCCATATCCGTGTTTTTTGCAGCAATAATATACTGTTAAAGTCATAACCGATTTCCGCTTCAAGTTCATATAGCTCCTCCTGCGATTCATTTTGCAACAGCTTGTCGATTGTTCCGGTTTGACTCTTTTCGTCTTCCTTCTTTTCAATTCCTTTCCTGCTTATTTCTTCCTTCTTTTCAATTCCTTCCCTGCTTATTTCTTCCTTCTTTTCAATTCCTTCCCTGCTTATTTCTTCCTTCTTTTCAATTCCTTTCCTGCTTATTTCTTCCTTCTTTTCAATTCCTTCCCTGTTCATTTTTTTGTTTTTCGTCAGTTTTGCCGATATTTTGGCAGAGAATTTTCTCAGGATGTTTTGAATTCCTTTGCTTTCTTTTCGGCTCATTTTTGATTCTTCCGTTATTTTATTTTGATTTTTCTTCAATTAAAATGAATTTTAAACAAATGCAACTTTAATTTATTTGTTTAAAATGTTCTGTTATTGTTTTACAATAGTTTCTCTTTTTACAAATAAAGTTTACCGAAATATTCGCCATTTTCTGTTCAAAATTTTAATATTCTTGTATGATGTTTGTTTGTTCTCCGTTTTATTAAATGTTTTAAAGTAAAGATGTTTTAAGAAGAATCTGAATTTCAATAAAGCCTGATCATTTCTTAATCTATCCGTTTATTTTTTAATTCATCCAATCATTTCTTAATTCATCCGATCATTTCTTCAATTCATCCGATACATTTCTTAATCAGTCCGAATTTTTTTGTTCAATTCGAATTCGGATTGTCGGGAACATCTTTAAATACTACTTATTCTATTCTCAGTCCGTCTTACTTATTAACAAGCGAAATCCGCTTGTCTAATATTAATCCGGTGAGAACTTGTAGGAACAACATAAGTGTCAGGGCCAATTCGTATGAATGCCCGATTCCGTTTTTCGAAACGGAAAACACGGAAATGTTATATAATTAATATTTTTCGTTGTCGATGTTGTGGATGGATTAAATTAGATTAACCGAAATGAGCTGCCGATGCAGCGCTCATTTATGCATCCGGTTAAGAAGTGTAATATATTAGTCATTAAAGTGCTGTTATCATATTTTCATGATATCATATTCATGAAGCGTATGATTTTGGTCTTTACTGTTCTTTTTTACTTCTGATCGTTTTTGCATTTCTCGGTTTTTCAGCACTCTTTCCATGATGTCTGACCTAGTTGTTTTTGCTCCCGGTAATTCGACAGTATAACCATAGGAGTCAAAAAATGTCAAGCATACACAGACCTGACAGAGGTTCACGCGCTTACAGCCCTCGCAAGAGAGCAAAGAGCCACATCCCCAGATTCAGATCCTGGCCGGAAGCCTCAGGTGAGCCCAAATTACAGGCATTTGCAGGATACAAAGCAGGTATGACTCATGTCATTATGATCGATGACATCAAGAACAGTCTTACCAACGGCGCGGAAATTTCAGTTCCGGTAACCATTATCGAAACACCCGCAATCCATGTCGCAGCCATTCGCGCGTACGTGAAAAACACATACGGCGAAGTCGCGGCAGCAGAAGCCTGGACAACCACCCTTGAACCGGAATTGGAACGCAGATTGCGTGTCCCCAAAACCGACAAGACGGCTGACGCATTTGCCAAGATCGAAGAATTAATTGCAAGCGGCAACGTGACGGACATTCGTGTCATTACGTACACACAGCCCAAAGCAGTTGCAAGCATCCCTAAAAAAGTTCCCGATGTCATGGAAACAGGCATCAGCGGTACCGACATGAGCGCAAAGTTCGAATACGCCAAATCTATCCTCGGCACGGAAATCAAATTCTCCGATGTCTTCAAGAACGGCACAATCGTCGACACAGCAGCCATCACGACCGGTAAAGGAACACAGGGTCCCGTTAAAAGATGGGGCATTTCCCTTATGAAAGGAAAACACTCCCGTCAGGGCAGCTTGAGACAGATCGGAACCCTCGGTCCGTTCCGCCCCGCACACGTGCAGTGGCAGGTTCCCGCCATGGGTCAGACCGGCTATCACCAGAGAACCGAATACAACAAACGCATTTTGAAGATCGGCGCAGACGGCGCAGAAATCACGCCCGCAGGCGGAATTATCAACTACGGTCTTGTCAGCGGCGAATACATCCTTATCAAAGGAAGCGTTCCCGGCCCGGCCAAAAGATTGATCCGCATCAGAGATCCGATCAGATACCAAAAAGCACAGCCCGGCGAACCGCAACTCGTTCACATCAGCGTGCAGTCTCAGCAGGGGTGAAATAAATGGCAACAGCAAAAATTTTAGATTTATCAGGCAAGCCGGTCGGCGAAGTTGAACTTCCGACAGTCTTCTCCGAAGATTACCGCCCGGACCTTATCAAGAAAGCCGTTTTGGCCGCTCAGGCAAACAGAAGACACCCGTACGGTCCCACACTCTACGCCGGCATGCAGACCTCTGCAACAGGCTGGGGTTCAGGCCGCGGCGCTTCTCACGTCCCGAGAATTGTCAACGGTTCCCGCGCAGCACGTATTCCTCACGCAAAAGGAGGTCGCCGTGCCCACCCGCCGAAACCCGAAACGGATTACTCCGAAAAAGTCAACAAAAAGGAAAGACGCATGGCTGTCAGATCCGCAATCGCTGCAACCTGCAACGAAGATCTCGTCATCACACGCGGTCACATCTTCATGACCGAAGAACTTCCGATTGTTGCCGACAACACTTTTGAAGCACTTTCCAAAACAAAAGATGTCGTTTCTTTCCTTGAAGCCGTCGGCGTTTACGACGACGTTGTCCGCGCAAAGGAAGGCCGTACAATCCGTGCCGGCCGCGGTAAAATGAGAGGAAGAAAATACAAGAACAGAAAGAGCCTTTTGGTCGTCACAGGCCCGAACGCGCCCGTTTCCAAAGCAGCAAGAAACTTGTCCGGTGTTGACGTCGCAACCGTTGCGGAACTCAACGCAGAGCTTCTCGCGCCCGGTACACACGCAGGCCGTTTGACCGTCTGGACCAAAGCAGCCATCGACCAACTGACAGAAAAGGAAGGTGTTTTGGAATGATGTCGATTAAATATCCGTTCATTACAGAAAAGGCCATGCTCCACATGGAAGACAGTAAACTTCAGGTCATCGTCGACTTCCGTGCCAACAAGCACCAAATCAAAGCCGACATGGAAGAGCTTTACGGTTTCAAGGTCACAAACGTCAGAACCATGACCACCATGAAAGGACAGAAAAAAGCAATCATCACGTTCGAAAAGCCGGATGCAGCCCACGAAATTGCGACCAGGCTCGGATTGGCATAAGGTGGTATAAATGGGTAAACGAATTATCGCACAGAGAAGAGGTAAAGGAAGCCCGACTTTCCGCGCACCTTCTCACAAATTTAAAGCAGAATTAATGCATCCCGCAACGGCTGCCGGTACAACCTTAAACGGAACCGTCATCGATGTTGAACACGACCCCGCAAGAGCCGCGCCCATTGTTAAAGTCTTCTTTGACAACGGCACATCTCAGCTTTTGATCGCCTGCGAAGGCATGTCTGTCGGACAGGCAGTCGCCTGCGGCCCCGAAGCTGAAGTGAAAGCCGGCAACATCCTCCCGCTCGGAAAGATCCCCGAGGGTGTTTTGGTCTGCAACATTGAAGGAAAGCCCGGAGACGGCGGAAAATTCACAAGATCCTCAGGAACTTATGCAACCGTTGTCGCTCACGAAGAAAACAGAACATCCGTTCAGATGCCCTCCGGTGTGTTGAAATGGTTCAACCCCGAATGCCGCGCATTGATCGGTGTGGTTGCCGGCGGCGGACGTGTTGAAAAACCGTTCCTTAAAGCAGGTAAGAAATTCCACAAAATGAAAGTTCGTGCAAAGAGATTCCCGCGTGTCAGAGGTGTCGCTATGAACCCGAGAGACCACCCGTTCGGTGGCGGTAACAGACAGCACCCCACGCGCTCGACAACAGTCAGCAGAAACGCACCCCCGGGCGCTAAAGTCGGTCACATTGCCGCGCGCAGAACCGGAAAGAGACGTTAAGGTGATATTATGGCAGCAAAAAAATCAGGATCATCAAGATTACCGAAGCGTAAGGGCGAGTATACCTACCGCGGAAAAACCATTGCTGAGCTTCAGGCTTTAAGCATTGAGGAATTCGCAGAACTTCTCCCCTCACGCGAGAGAAGAACGATTAAGAGAGGTTTCACGGACGTCCAAAAGAAAGCCCTTGCGGACATGCGTGCCGGAAAAGAAGTCAGAACGCATACACGCGGTATGATTATTTTCCCGGAAATGGTCGGCAAAACAATTTCCGTCTATGACGGCAAAAAGTTTGTCAGCATTGAAATTCAGCCGGAAATGATTGCTCACCGCTTCGGTGAGTTCGCCCCGACGAGAAACAGAGTTTCCCACGGAAGCGCCGGTGTCGGTGCAACGCGTTCCAGTAAATTCGTTCCGTTGAAGTGAGGTGTGAAAATGGGAAGACTTAACTATGCAGTAAAAGCCGATCCGGAATCCACTTCCAAAGCAACGGCTTCAGAACTTCACATCTCTTTTAAGAAAACAAGAGAAATTTGCCACCACATTCAGGGAATGAGACTGCCCCAAGCGCAGGCGTTCCTCAGCGATGTGGTTGTCATGAAAAAGGCAGTTCCGTTCAAGAGACACACAGACGGCTCCGGTCACAAAAAGGGACCGATGGCTAACGGTAAATACCCCGTCAACGCTTCCGTTGAAGTCTTAAAAGTCTTGAGAAACGCGGAAAGCAACGCCGAATACAAAGGGCTCGAACCCTCCCGCATGTTTGTCAAAAGCATCCGTGCCAACAGAGGAAGAGTCATTCGCGGATATTTCCCCAGAGCTCGCGGACGCGCCTCCCCGAAAAACACCACCACGGTGAACATTGAAATCATTTTGAGCGAGGTGCTCTAACATGGCAGTTGAGAAAAAATTCGTAAAAGACGGTTATACCAAAGCTTCTTTGGATGAACACTTCGCAAAGCAGCTCGGCAGATCCGGCTACGGCGGAATGAACATGAGCAGAACACCGCTCGGCACACAGATTACGATCTATTCCGAAAAACCCGGTATGGTTATCGGAAAAGCCGGCAAAGTGATCCGCAAATTGACACAGGACGTTGTTGACATCTACGGTGTGGACAACCCTCAGATTGACGCTCAGGAAGTTAAAAAGTCCGAGCTCAACGCACAGATTATGGCCAACCGCCTGGCATCCTCGATTGAAAGAGGATGGTACTTCAGAAAAGCCGGAACCAACACCATCCGCGCCGTCATGGCAGCAGGTGCGCTCGGCTGTGAAGTCATCATCTCCGGTAAATTAACAGGTGCCCGTGCCAGAACCGAAAAATTCATTGACGGATACGTGAAGCACTCCGGCCACCCGGCGGAGCAGATCGTTGACACCGGCTACGCCGTTGCCGTCAAGAAACTCGGCACACTCGGATGCCGCGTGAAAATCGTCCAGCCCGGTGCAGTTTTGCCCGACGCGTTCAAAATGATTGAAGGCGTTGCCGCAGCACCCGCCGCTGACGAGACAGAAGCAGCAGCCGAAAACACTGCCGCACCCGCAGCAGAAGCACCCGCAGAGACAGCCGCAGAAACAGCAGCCGTTTCCGACGAAGGCGCAGCATGCGAACCCGAAACAATCGTTGTTGAAGAAACCGTTGTTACGGAAGTTGTCGACGAAGAAGGCGACGTTGTCGCTGTCGAAGTCACTGAAACCGTTGTCGAAGCCGAAGTCTGCGCCGATGAAAGCGCATCCGGCGGCGAAGGCGACGAAATCGTTGTCGAAGATTCCGACATCAACGAAATCAGAAGACTCGTCGAAGGTGTTTGGCAGCACAAACACAACGAATACGACTACTGGCACCCGATGGCCCGCGTTCACAAGGAGGCTAAGAAATAATGGCAATCTTAAGAACCAGCGACATCCGCAAGATGTCAGCAGACGAAAGAATTGATGAAATCAAAAAGTTGAACGACGAATTGATCCGCGAACGTGCTTTGACTTCCGCCGGCGGCGCTCCCGAAAACCCGGGACGCATCGGTGAAATCAAAAGAACAATCGCACGCATCAAGACGATTCAAGTTGAGATGAAAGATAATTCATAACGAATGACACAAATTGAGATCACACCTGCAGAGCTTCCCTATCATGAATTGATCGGGCTGCTTGTTAAGGTGGACAGTTCTTGCGACCCGACAATAAACGGTCTTTCCGGGCTCGTCGTTGACGAAACCCGAAATACGCTTGAAATTGAGACGGATGAATCCCGTCTCAACACCGAGCTTCGAACAAGTTCGAAGCCGGCGGACGCCGCGCATTCGCGCGTTGTCACTGTCCCTAAAAAAGGAACAATATTCGTATTTACCATTCCGGAAAGGATCTCTCAAACAGGCCGCAACATATCCGTAAAAATCGATGGAAACATCACGCTCTCACAACCCCAAAATCGGATAAAGAACTTAAAGAAATCAAGAAAATGAGGCTAAATTTATGGCAAGAGATATTGGATTAGACGTTCCGGAACCCACAAAGGTTTGCGATGACGTGAACTGTCCGTTCCACGGAAAACTCCCCGTCAGAGGGCAGATCCTGGTCGGCACCGTCATCAGCACCAAGATGGACAAATCCGTCGTTATCGAAAGAAGCTATGAAAAAATGGTACCCAAGTACCAGAGATATGAAAAGCGCCGCACCATCATGCACGCACACAACCCGCACTGCTTAAACGCAAAAGTCGGCGATGTCGTGACGATTGCAGAGTGCCGCCCGATCAGTAAGACAAAGTCATTTGTCGTTGTTAAAGTCGAGGAGGCCAAAGAATGAAAGCCATTCGCTCAAACATTCCGAGAGCCTTAAACGCCGGCGCACGCATTGACTGCGTTGACAACACAGGCGCTAAAGTCCTTCAGATTATCTCCGTTAAGAAATACCGCGGTGTCAAAAACAGATACCCGCGTGCCGGTGTCGGCGACATGTGCGTTGTTTCCGTTAAGAAAGGAACGCCTGAAATGAGAAAGCAGATCTTTCTCGCGGTCGTCGTCCGCCAAAAGAAGGAAATCAGAAGACCCGACGGTCTCCGCATTTGTTTTGAAGACAATGCGATGGTTCTCGTCGACGAATCCGGTATTCCGAAAGGCACGGACATTAAAGGTCCGGTTGCCAGAGAAGTTGCAGAACGTTTCCCGAAAGTCGGTACAACCGCTTCTATTGTTGTCTGAGGTGATTTCAAATGTTTAAGACATCCAAGCAGCCCAGAAAGCAAAGAAAGGCAAGATACAACGCCCCGCTTCACCAGAAGCAGAAATTCATGGGCGCACGCCTCAGCAGCGACTTGTCCGTCAAATACAACACACGCTCGGCCCCCGTCATCACAGGCGACACTGTCACTGTTATGCGCGGCGACTACAAAGGCGTGTCCGGAAAAGTTGAAAAAGTCGATCTTCACGCAGGAACAATCCACATCTCCGGTGTCGTCTCCACGAAAGTGAACGGCGAAGAAGTCCCGAGACCGGTTTTCCCGTCCGTTGTGATGATCACAAAACTCGAACTGAAAGACAAAACGCGCGAAGCACGCATTCGCGGAAAGGAGTGAGTTAAATGCACCAAAAGAGAATGTCAATGCCGACCAGCTGGAGAGTCCCGAAAAAGACCAACAAATGGATTACGGCAACAAGCCCCGGTCCGCACAACAAACAGTCAAGCCTTCCGCTCGTTGTCATTTTGCGCGACATGTTAAAGATTGTGGATAACGCAAAAGAAGCCAAGCAAATCCTTTTGGAAAAGCAGGTTCTCATCGACGGTATCGCCCGCAAGAGCTTAAAGTTCCCGGTCGGTCTTTTCGACGTTATCGCAATTCCGGCAAACAATCAGTATTATCGTATGCTGCAGGACTCCAAAGGCCGTCTCTATCTCAACAACATTGATGAAGAACGCGCCAAATTCAAGATCTGCAAAATATTGAACAAGACCACCGTGAAGGGCGGCAAAACACAGCTGAACCTTCATGACGGAACCAACATCCTCGCGTCCGAAGACTACAAAACCAAGGACACGATTAAGATTTCACTTCCGGACAAACAGATCCTTCAGAAGCTGGAATACAAGATCGGCAATCTTGCCATGATCACAGGCGGACGTCACAGCGGTATGGTCGGAACGCTCAAAGAAGTCAATGTCATCAGAAGTTCCAAGAACAACGTGGTGACGATTTCAGGAATTGACTCGGAAATTGAAACCATCGAGAACTATGTTTTCGTAATCGGTGAAGACAAACCAGTGATTAAATTAGGAGAATAAATATGACAAACACTATGAGAACTCCTGTCATTGAAAAAGTCGTTGTCCACATGGGTGTCGGCGAAAGCGGTCAGCACCTTGTCGATGCAGAAAACATACTTGCGGAAATCACCGGACAGACGGTTGTCAGAGCATTTGCAAAAATGACTGCGCCCGCTTTCGGTATCAGAAAGAAAGAGCCGATCGGCTGTAAAGTGACTTTAAGAGGCGACAACGCGGAAACTTTCCTCACAACCTCTTTAGGCATTGTCGAAAAAACGCTCAGAGCCTCTCAATTCGATATCAACGGAAATGTTTCCTTCGGTATTGAAGAACACACGGATTTCCCCGGTATGAAGTATGATCCGAACATCGGCGTTTTCGGTATGGACGTTGTCGTCGTCCTCAAAAGACCCGGTGACAGAATCAGCAAGAGACGCATCGCAAAGAGAAAAGTCCCTGCCGGACACAAAATGAACAAGGAAGATGCAATGGCCTTCCTGACGGAAAATTACGGTGTGGAGGTCGTCTAATATGGTACAAACAAAGAAGAGCTTCGGAAGAGGCGCAAATGAATGCAAACGCTGCGGCCGCAAGCAGTCGCTTGTCCGCAAATACGGCATTTACTTGTGCAGACACTGCTTCAGAGAAATTGCCCCGAAGATGGGCTTTAATAAATACAGCTGAGGTGAAGAGATATGGTATTATTTGATCCCTTGGCAGATGCATTGTCCGTGATTAAGAACGCTGAAAAAGTCGGCAAGACCTCTTGTGTCATCCGCCCGGCTTCCAAAGTGATCGGCAATGTTTTGAACGTTATGAAAGAAGGCGGCTACCTTGAGTCTTTCGAATTTGTCGAAGACGGCAAGGCCGGCGTTTTTGAAGTGACATTGGCAGGCGCCATCAACGACTGCGGTGCAATTAAGCCCCGCTACTCGCTCACGCTCGATGATTTCGAGAAGTGGGAAAAGAGATATTTGCCTGCAAAGAACTTCGGCGTTCTCGTATTGACCACGTCAAAAGGTGTTTTATCCCACCATGAAGCGCGTGAACAAAATGTCGGCGGAAAGCTGCTCGCCTATGTCTATTAAGGGGGATACTGAATTATGGCAAAAGAAATTTCCAGATCAGTTGAGATTCCCGCAGGCGTGACTGTTGCGTATGAAAACAACATCGCAACCGTTAAAGGCCCCAAAGGCGAGAACAAGAAGGAATTGTATTATCCCGGCATCGTGATTACGATCAATGAAGGCGAAGTCGTCGTTGACTCTGATATCATGCGCAAGAAATACAAGGCAATGGTCGGCACCTATGCTTCTCACATCAACAACATGATTAAAGGCGTCACGGAAGGTTTTGAGTACAAGATGAACATCGTTTACTCACACTTCCCGATGCAGACAAAAGTCGAAGGCAAAACCTTCGTGATCAACAATTTCCTTGGAGAAAAGAAACCCCGTATTGCCAAGATTGTCGGCGAAACCGCTGTCAAGATCAACGGCAACAGTGTGGTTGTTTCCGGTGTCTGCAAGGAGGATGTCGGCCAGACGACGGCAAACATCGAACAGAAGACCAAAATCAAGAGATTTGACCCGCGTGTTTTCCAGGACGGAATTTATGTGGTGGAGAAATAAAGGTGATTTAAATGACAGAAGAAAATATTCAAGAAACTGTTGAAAACGTCAGTTCTGACGCACCCGCTGTCTCGACCAATTTGCTTGATGCGGACCCTGAGTTCAGACGTTTGTTCAAAGTCAGAAAAGTTCAGAAAGGCAAGAAACCGTCTTTCCACAAGCAGAACCACCACAAGTTCAAGAGATTGACAAAGTCGTGGAGACGCCCGCGCGGTCTTCAGAGCAAGCAGCGCCGCGGTTACCTCGGTAAAGGCGCGATTGCAACTGTCGGTTACGGAAGCCCTGTCTTAACGAAAGGCCTTCACCCGTCCGGTTACGATGAAGTTTTGGTTTACAATGTGGACGACCTTGTTCTTGTCGACCCCGAATTTGAAGCTGTCAGAATCGGCGGCAAAGTCGGCGGCAAGAAGAGAGCTGAAATCGTTGCAAAATGCAGAGAGTTCGACATCAAGGTCTTAAACCCGGGAAAGGAGGAATGATTTTATGGCAGATTTGAAAAACCAGAGAAGAATGGCCTCCCAGATCCTTGACTGCGGTTCCGACCGTGTCTGGCTTGACCCGGAAAGAATGGCCGAAATCGGCGAAGCAATTACCCGTGAAGACATTCGCGGATTAATCGCCGAAGGCGCCATCAAAGCCAAGAAAGTCAAAGGTGTCAGCCGCGGACGTGCCAGACTTGTTGCCGAAAAGCGCAAGTACGGTCACAGAAAAGGCCCCGGTTCCAGAAAAGGTAAGAAAGGCGCCAGAACATACAGCAAAGGCTTGTGGATGAAGAAAATCCGCGCACTCAGAAGAAGACTCAAAGAAATGCGCGCCGATGAAACCATCGACAAGACAACCTACTGTAAATTCTACAGAAAGGCAAAAGGCGGCGAATTCAGAAACGTCGCTCACCTTGAAGCCCACATTAAAGTTGAAGAATAATTTTAAAAAAGTGTGTCGTAAGACACATTTTTACTTTCTTTTTTTTGAAAAATTGATTTTTGGAAGAGCGGACGCTTTGGTCTGTTCTGCCCTTTTTCCTTCTGTCCTGCAACTGTTTTTTGGGCGGCGCAGCCGCTTAAAAATCGCGAAGCGATTTTCTGCAAACATCTGATTGCTCGGCGGCTTTGAAAAATTGTGAGTGCAACGAGCAATTTTTTTCACAAACGTCGCTCACCTTGAAGCCCACATTAAAGTTGAAGAATAATTTTAAAAAAGTGTGTCGCAAGACACATTTTTACTTTCTTTTTTTTGAAAAATTGATTTTTGGAAGAGCGGACGCTTTGGTCTGTTCTGCCCTTTTTCCTTCTGTCCTGCAACTGTTTTTTGGGCGGCGCAGCCGCTTAAAAATCG
>NZ_JAWDKC010000029.1:0-31156 GCF_032714515.1 Methanimicrococcus hacksteinii
TCACGCGAACGTGATAGGTATCGGCATCAGAAGCAGCAGCGGAAGCAATAGAGTAAGTTGCAGAATCCGTACCGATTTCATTGCCCGAAGCAATGCTTCCTTTATACCATTGATAGGTGTAAGTGCCTGATCCGCTCGCAACAGCTGCAGTAAACGTTGCAGTTTCACCGACAGCCACATTTTCGTTATTCACGGAAACAGTGTGAGTACCGGAACTGTAAACAGTCAATGTGCTTGAACTGTCAACGTAAGTGCTTGCTGTTGTGTCAATCACGCGAACATAATATGTAGCGGCATCAGAAGTTGAGGCGGAAGCAACAGAATAAGTTGCTGAATTCGTACCGACTTCATTACCGGTTGCAATACTTCCCTTATACCATTGATAGGTGTAAGCACCTGAACCGCCCGCAACAGTTGCGGTAAACGCTGCAGTTTCACCGGCAGCCACATTTGCATTGTTCACGGAAACAGTAAAAGAACCGGAACTGTAAACAGTCAAAGTCACCGGCGCAGTTTTCTTCAAAGCGCCCCCGCTATCCGTAACAAAAACCCGATATTTCAAACCGTCCATACCGGCTGTTGCCGCAGGAATAGTATAAGAAGCAGTTCCGTCACCCGTACCGTTTGTAACAATATTAAATGTTAACCCGTCGGTACTGACTTCCCATTGATAATTGTAGGGCGGAGTTCCCGCACTTGCCGTGACTTGGAATGTTGTCGTCCCGGTTTCTGTGACAGCTGCATCACTCAGTTCTGTTATTTCTAATTCAGGATTCACAGTCAACATAACATTGCCTGAAAGAACTGATTGAGAAGCTGTATCTGTCACATTAACACGATATTGCCAACCATTCATACTTTGCGTTGCCGTAAAGGTGTAAGTACCGTCAGTGTCAACCGTGCCCGTATCAACATTCACGTAACCTCCGGAACCTTTCCGTACTTGCCACTGATAACTGTAAACACCGGTACCGCCGTCGGGAACAACTGTAAAAGACGCAGTGCCGCCTGCCGTAACAGTTTGAGCAGTAGGCTGCGTTGTAATAGAAAGTGCAGCAGGCGTTACTGTTAACGTTGCTTCATCTGACACCGTAGACAAACCTTCGTCTTGGTCCCAAACTTCAACGCTGTATTTGTAACCGTTCATCAAAAAGGACGCCGAACTGATCGTGAAAGTATTTCCTGAAGCTGTTCCGTCAGATAATGTCACCAATTGGGGTCCGTTTCCGTCATTTATGTCAACATACCAATCGTAATCCAAATTCGTCGACGGACTGTATGCCGTAACCGTAAATGTTGCAGGATCGCCGTGACCAACACTTTGATCGATCGGGCCGGTGACATAAGGACCGGCATAGCCGTACAGTGCTGAGGTCGCAGATGAAACAGAACCGCCTGCAGAAATCGGCGTTGTATATGTTTTAGAAGTAAACCAGCCTTTAAAACTCGTCGTGAAGAAAGTCGGGAAATAACTGCTGATATATTCAGGAGCTGAAGCAAGTGCATCACTGCCGTCTATTTCACTTGAATTGTTCGTATAGGTTAAAGTAATCTGATTTGTTTCTTTTGCATCTGAATAATAAGTGACATTATGCAAAACATAAGGAGTTGCTGCCAAAAGTTGATTGCTGCCGGAACCGATTTTCAAACCGGATTCCGTATTAATATCGAGCAAATTAACGCCGGAGCTAATATTAATCGTACCGGAAGAGCCTCCAAGACCAACCCAGTCATACGGACCGTACTCAGCTTCATAAAGATAAGCACCACTTCCGCCACCAATACCAGTACCAAGTCCGGCAGCATTGATTTTGATAGTACCTCCACTTATTTGGATATTACCGCCGGAACCTCCTTTTGAGCCGGATGGAAAATAGTAAGGAGCACCGAGATGAATTTCTTGATAGCCGAAAGGAGAGAGGGAAAACCCGCCACCGATGCCGGTTCCGTTCCCAGTTGTATTTGCTGTCACAATTCCCCCACTAATTATAATATTACCGCCGGAACCGCCTGCAGCCCCTCCGGGTAGAGGATGACTTGAATAGAGATTAAAATAAGAATCAGTATTAGTGGGTCTAGCCGGATAAAGTCCGGAAGAACCCCCACCAATTCCGGCACCATTGACTGTAGTTGTATTAACAATTCCATCAAGTATTGTTACATTTGAAGTGCCTCCAATACCCCCAGGACCCATAGCACCAGCCTGGTTTGTGGATACTAATATGTTCCCAGGACTACCGCCCCTTCCGCCACTACCGCCGCCTAATCCTGCGCCATTGTCACTTGAAGCTTCAACCGTCCCTCCGAGAATAGTGATATTTACAGCATCCCCTCCGGAACCGCCAAAACTGCCATTTCCAGAATAACCATGTTGAAGGGGAGTGCCGCCTTTGCCGCCGGAGCCGCCGGCACCACCGCCGATACCCGCACCGCCAACACCTGTTGCTTTGATAATTCCGGAATTAATAATAATAGTACCGGAATTGCCGCCGGCACCGCCAATACCGCCGGCACCGCCTTTATAATTATATGAGGAAGACGAGGAACCATATTCAAGAGTACTTCCCCCCGTACCACCGGTACCGCCGAGGCCACCGCCAATACCTGCACCACCGGTACCGCCTGTTGCGGTAATCTTACCTGCAAGTGTGATATTGCCTGAAGAAGATCCGGCAATTCCCGGCGTACCTGCTACGGCTTCACCTACCCATACATTAGACCCTGTTGTACCATTTGAACCGAAAGCGCCGCCGATACCGGCACCGCCGTAACCGCCTTTAACAGTTAATGAAGAAGAAGTATCATATTCTTGAATGGTTAAATTAACGCCATTAAGAATAAGTATACCGGCGCCTTTACCGCTGACACCGACCGTTTGAGCATTTGTAATAGAAACATCGCCTTTGAAAGTCAAAACATTATTCAGACCTGTTGTAAAATGCAAAGGTGCAAATGCCGGATGATTATTGACATTTGAATATTTCAAATCGACAAGTGTTAAATTGGCCATAGAATTACATACAATTGATAAATTTGCGTAGGTTGTTCCGCCGTTTGCCGACCCGTCAATTGTAACAGGTGAAGCCGTATTCACATTGATTGTGAAAGCTCCCGATGGATTTCCTGCGGGAAGGGTATACTCGCCGCCTGCTGAAATATCAAAAGATGAGCCCGACCAAGTAATTGGTGTTGCAGCTTCCGCAACATTCACAATCGGAAAAGCCGAAAATACAACCGCGAATACAATCAAAAACGTAAATAATTTTTGTCCGACAATTTTCCAATTCTTCGCGTGTAAACCGGAAAACGGATTTTTTTCGATAGAGCTTACTGCTTTATGCTTTTCGCTGCTTCGCTGCTTCGCTGCTTCGCTGCTTCGCTGCTTCGCTGCTTCGCTGCTTCGCTGCTGAGGGTCACTACATCATACATAAGATTTTCCCCCCAAAGAGAATGCATCGAAATTAAGAGAATGTAATCTCTGAGTTAAAAAAGATTTGAAAAGTGAATTTGACAAAACTCTTAAGAAAGAAACAATTTTGCCGGAAATTTGAGACGTGTGTAAAGAGAAAAGCTCAATAGAGTTTACTGTTTGCGATTTGCTGTGCGCTGCTCGCTGCTCGCTGCTCGCTGCTCGCTGCTCGCTGCTCGCTGCTCGCTGCTCGCTGCTCGCTGCTCGCTGCTCGCTGCTCGCTGTGAGCGGTAGGTCACTACATCATACATAAATTTTACCCTCCGTTAACCAAAATAAGTCTCGACTGATGACGAATAATAGAATAAAGCGTCATCAATATTTTGAAACATATATTATATAGTCTCATAAAATGAGTAGAATAATTATATCTAAATAGTATAAATATTTTTTTGGAGAGATTTTTAAATGAAAATGAAAACGAAAAGAAAAACAGATAAAACAGGAATGATTGATGCCTCAAAAAGGATGAAGGCATTCAAAAATGAAGAAAGTGCGTTTTAAAAACCGAAAGTCAGTACTTATCTCAAACAATCTGAATATCAGAAAATAGAAAATAAAAATAAAAAAGAAAACAAAAAAGAAAATAAAAAAATAAAAAGAAAACAAAAGCCGGAATATTCCGGCTCATTTTTAAATTTTCGGCTGCTTTTCAATCAGAAAAACAGTGACGACAAGGTAATTTGGTCGGGATAGTACATGGAGTAACTTTCAAGACCCGCCAATTCGGCGGCTTTGTCGGCGGCAACGTAAAGATTTCCGTAACCGTCAATCAAACCGTTCTTCAAAGCGTCTTCGCCCAAATAAACACGACCGTCGGCCAGTTTTAAGACTTGGTCGCGCGTCATTCCGCGGCCGTCGGCGACATCATTCACGAATGTTTTGAAACTGGTGTCAATAATGTGCTGCCAGTAGGCTTTTTCTTCGGCCGTCATTTCACGGTAGTCGGCGCCCATATCTTTCATATCACCGCTCTTGAAAACGGTAATGGTGACGCCGTCTTTTTCGTACACGGACGAATTGTCAACATGTCTGCCGATGACACCGATGGAGCCGGTCATTGTGCCGGGGCTCGCATAGATATAATCCGTTTGGGAAGCCACGTAATACGCCGCGCTGGTCGCCTGATCGGCCATCGAAGTAACGACAGGAATGCCCATCGCACGAGCGCGCTGGATTTCCATGTTTATTTCCTGAGAACAAGACGCTGTGCCGCCGGGACTGTCAATGCGCAGAACAATAGCTTTGACGCTGCTGTTGTCCGTTGCGTTTCGGATATGACCGCAAATGGCGTCCGAGCCGGCAATGCCTGTGCCGTAAACATAATCGCCGGTATACATCGCGCCCATCACGTGAATGACGGCAACTTTATTGCCGGAACTGCCGGGAACATCGTCCAGCGTGACATAAACCATCGCCGCAACGCCGAATAAAAGCAAAATAATGACGAAAACCGTCAGACCTTTATTAGACTTTTTTTGAGGCGGCGCAGCCGGAGCGGCGGACGCGGGTGCTGCAGGCGCAGGTGCTGCGGACACAGGTGCTGCGGGCACAGGTGCGGCAACGGGTGTCTGAGACGCGGGCGCGGAAACGGCCGGCTGCGCGATTTCCGAAGTATTTTCTTCCGATTCAATTTCGGACACATAACTGTAGTACGGCCGGTAACTGGAACCGGATTGAATTGAACCGTCGGGAGTTTTTTGATTCAATTTATTAATCCTCCTTATTTGATAAAGTTTCCAAATGAAAACATCAAAAACAAATTTCGAACAGTAATGAATTAGAAAGCCTTGAATAAATATTTATGTCCCCCAAAGAAGCATACAAAATTTTATTAATTCAAGAAGACTTCATACATCCTCTCAACAGGAAAAATTCAAATGATTGCGGAATGAATATACGTTACAAATTAAAGAAATTAAATTATTACAAACCTTACTTTACAAACCTTTCAAATTTTACAAATTTATCCAACTTATTACAAACCGAATTACCGATTCAAACACAGAGGAATAAAATCAATGAATCAAGACGCAAAACCGATGATTGTCACCTGCGGGCTTCCGTACGCAAACGGAATGGCACATCTCGGCCACATGCGCACTTATGTGCCGGCGGACATTTACGTCCGGTCCCAAAGGAAGCAGGGACGAGAAGTTGTCTTCATTTGCGGCTCCGATACCCACGGAACACCGGTTGTCGTCAACGCGGAAAAAGAAGGCATCACGCCCAAAGAGCTCGTCACCATTTATCACAAACACTTTTCCGAGATTTTCGCGCGCATGGGCGTTCATTTCGATGCTTACGGAACAACGGACGATGAAGAGAATCATGTCCGAACCACCGACATTGTTCAAAAATTGATTGACGGCGGCTATGTTTATTCCAAAAACATTGACATTGCTTACTGCCCGAGCTGTGACCGCTTCCTGCCGGACCGCTACGTGGAAGGTACCTGCCCGCACTGCGGCGTGATTGCGCGCGGCGACGAATGCGACCAGGGCTGTAAGAAACCGCTTTTTCCGGGCGAATTGATTGACCCGAGATGCGCCGTTTGTAAAAACCCGGCGGAATACAGAAGTCAGGAACACTATTTCTTCAAGCTTTCCGAATTTGACGGATTTTTAAAAGACTATTTGGACACGCTCCGCGGAACGGATAACGCCGTCAACTACGCCAAAGGCTGGGTGACGCAGGGTCTTGAAGACTGGTGCATTACCAGAAACATGGACTGGGGCGTGAAGTTCCCGGGCGCCGACGGCCTTGTCGTTTACGTGTGGGTGGACGCGCCGATCGGCTACATCGCGTTTACCGAAGAATGGGCGAAAGCCAACAACGATTCATGGGAAAAATTCTGGAAAGCGGAATCAAAGGGAACGATTGACACGCAAGATTCAGAAATTGTTCACTTTATCGGCGGCGACATCGTCTACCATCACTGTATTTTCTGGCCGGCGATGCTCAAAGGTTCCGGCTATTCCCTCCCGACCGATGTTGTGGCTTCGGGAATGGTGAAAATCGAAGACAAAAAATTCTCAAAGAGCCGCGGTTACGTCGTTTGGGTCGGCGAGGATTATTTGGATCAGGGATTCCACCCCGATTTGCTCCGCTACTACTTATCGAGCTACACGTCTCACACGAAAGAATTGAATTTCGGGTGGGACATGCTTCAGGAAAAAATTAATTCAGAACTTGTCGCCGTTCTCGGCAATTTGTTCTACAGATCCCTTTTATTCGCGTCCAAAAATTTCGGCGAGATCCCGAACGGAACAGTCGAGCCGGAAATTTTGAAAAAGATTAAACAGACAACGGCAGATGCGATTGACGCTTTGAAAGAATATGAATTCAAGAAATATTCCGACACTGTGATGGAACTCGCTTCTTTTGCCAACAGCTATTTCCAGTCCCACGAGCCGTGGGCGCTGATTAAAACCGACAAGGAAAAGTGCGGCGAAGTCGTTTACAACTGTCTTCAGCTGGTCAAAGCGCTGGCCGTTCTTTTTGAGCCGGTGACGCCCGGCAAAATGCAGGAAGCATGGATTCAGCTCGGCCTTTCCGGAAATGTGGCGGACGTGCTTTACGATGAAGCGCTTGTGCCGCTTGTCCCCGGCGCCAAGCTCGGAACGCCTGAAATTTTGTTTACGAAATTGGAAGACGATAAGATTTCCGAGATGGATGAAATCGCCAAGAGACGCGTTCATTTGGCAATGAAAGAAGCGGGCTTGGTCCCGGATGAAGAAAAGCTGATTGAAGAGAGCAAAAAAGGAAAGAAAGAGAACAAATCAGAAAAAGGCGGCAAAGCACCGAAATGCGCGTGCGCCGCGGGTGAAAAAATGGATGCAGAAAATAAAACAGAAAATGTCGAGAATGTTGAAAACGAAACGGAAATCTTGCCTGAAATTACGATTGATGATTTCTTTAAAGCGCAAATCAAAGTCGGAAAAATCATTTCCGCCGAGATCATTGAGAAATCAACGAAGCTGTACAAAATCATGGTGGATGTCGGTGAGCCCGAACCGCGCCAAATCGTGTCCGGCATTCGCGCTTATTATGAAGCGAATGAACTGGTCGACAAAACCGTTTGCGTCATTGTCAACTTAAAACCGGCCAAATTGTGCGGCGTTCAGTCGCAGGGTATGATTTTAGCGGCCGATGACGGCAGCGGAAAAGTTTCGCTTCTGATGCCGGATCAGGAACTTGAACCGGGATCGGATGTTTGTTAAAAACATCAAATTAAAATGAACAGGAAATGGAACAAAATTGTTTCATTTCTATCTGATTTTTTATCATTTTTTTATTTTATCATTTTTTTATTTTATCATTTTTTTATTTTATCATTTTTTTATTTATTAAGAGTGCATTTTTGCTTTGCTACTGTTTTGCATTGTCGTTTTTATTTGTATGCTGCCGTTCGCATATGTGCTGCCGTTTGCATGTATGCCGGTTTGCATTTGCATTTGCATCTGCTTTTTTGAGCAGCCGTTCGCTTTCGCGAACGGGGCGGCAGCGGCAGTCTGCTGTGCCTGCCGTCTCCGCTGCCGGCTGCCGCGCGCGAGCCGCATCAATTTCAAAAACAAATTAAGATCCGGTCCCGTTTTTTAAAAAAATTAATCTTGCCGAACCATTTTTGCCAATTTCAGCATTGTATTTGCATTTCGGATTGTCACTTTTTCATAAGCGGGCGTTCCGACAATTTTAGACCATTTGGTTCTTGAAAAGGTTTTCAGCGGCGCGGACCAAAAAATGATTTTGCCGAAACATTCGACATTCTCGTATTCGGGTTTGATGCCGCCGACGGCATCCGTGATTTCGGACGGCTGTGCCGGAGAGATAACGACAATCGCGTTGTGTTTGGACTCGGAATCGGCATTCCACCAGGACGGTGCATTGTCCAGCGATTCTGTTAAATCATCTGCGGAAAGAACAGCAACGGGAACAGAAACATTAAACTCATCGGTCAAAACGGATTCGCATTTCTTTTTCAGTTCGTCTTCTTTATCGGGAAGGGCTGAAAAAATGAGATTGCCGCTGTTGATATAAGTTTGAACGTCAGAAAAGCCGTGATTTTGAAACGCGTTTTTTAATTCCGCCATTGAAATTTTATTGTTGCCGCCGACATTAATGCCGCGCAAGAAAGCGATGTATTTCATAAAAATTCCCTTAATAAAAAATGAAAAGAAAAAATTACTTCTTCTCAGGCACTTTCCGCTCTTCGATTGTTTCAATCAAATCCTCGGGGCCGCTCATTTTAACGAGTTCTTTTTTCTCGATAAACGCGGTGCTTTCAACGGATTTGACTTTGGAATTGCCGTCGATTAAAAAAACGGATTCGGTCTGGAAAACATCCGAGATGCTGCTCATCAAATGCGCGCGCTTGAGCGTGGAAGCGTTGTATTTGCTGACACCTGTTAAAATCACGGACTGCTTGTCTTTGGAAACAGCTCGGAAAGGTGCGTGTGCGGTTTCTTTGACATCGAAGCCGAGTGTTGAGACATAAGACAGCATTTCGTTTCCGGCGGCGTTTTCATTTTGTTTAGCGTCCGCCTGCATCGGGACCGAGCCGCCGACTTTTGACGGCTGGGAAGAGTCGGAAATTGTTTTTTGCGCGGCCTGCAGAAGCGCGGGGTTTAAGATGTCAATCGGCTGCGCCAATTCAATCTGAAGCAAATCCTCAAGCATCAAAACGGTGTCAATGGAGGCGTGCATGCCTTCTTCTTCGTATTTGCTGATCGTTCGGCGGGAAACGCCGACGATTCCGGCCAGAGATCCGAGAGAAAGGTTGTTTTCGATGCGGGCTTCTTTGAGCGCGGCGCCGTCAATCGGAACGTAAAGGCCGCCGGGAGAAGCTGTGACCATCGGCGGGATGCCTTCGATAAAATAATCATAAAATGTCTGGATGCTGACGGCGGTAATTTTGTAGCGCGTGTAAATGACGTTGTCTTCAAGCGGCTGGTCGCGTGTTTTTTCACCGATAACCAGCGGCGTTCCGCCGAGAATTTCGGAGAGAACAATCATTTCGTTTGCAGTCTCTTCCGTTAAACCGTCCAGATTGAGCAGGATTTTACATAAAAGAAGCGTCTCACCGTTCCGGGCGGCGATATCAAAACTACGCGGCCGGATGTCGCATTTATCGGAGACCATAAATCCGGCGTGCCGGAGCACTTCAATGGTTTGGTCGGCAAGGATATCTCGAGACATTCTGATTTCAAATTATGAATGCGGGTCTATATAAAAGTTCTTAAAATGAAAAAATCAAAAACCGGAAGAATGATAAAACCTGATGTCGGTTTTTTGAGTGAAAAATGCAAAATTCAATCCCGCTTTTGATAAAAGAATGAAAATGACACAGCTCGCGCGCGGCGGACACAGCAATGCAGTTAGCAGCAAGCGCAGCAACAGAAGATGCAGCGGCAAAAGTATCCGACTGCCGCCCGTTCGCGAAGCGAACGGCTGCTCTAAAAAGAAGAGGGAGGCAGCAAACAAAAACAACAGCAAACAAAAACAACAGCAAACAAAAACAATAGCAAACAAAAACAATAGCAACAAAAACAGCAGTATATGCAAAGCAAAATATGAATCAAAGATATGTCAAACACAAAACAATCATCGTTTTTAATTCAAAAACAAAACAAAAACAAACAAAAAAACAAAAACAAAAAAAGAAAATAGCGCCCGATGCAGGATTTGAACTTGCGCTCTTCGAAGAAGAAGTGGTTTTCGAGACCACCGCCTTACCACTAGACTAACCGGGCATGAAAAGATATGAAACAAATTTGAAAAACATTCTGAAAAGCGCAAAAGCGCCTCAGCATTTCTTGTTAATGCCGTTTTTCATATAAATACTTTTAAGTTTTGAAGGCGAAGAGGGAGGAGAATCAGTACTTTCACTTCATGTGCGGTTTAGATTTATTTATTGAATTTCATTGTTTTGACGGAAATTTAAAAAAGTTTATCATAGGATTGAAACATTTACTCTTTCCAATTTGAACAATTCAAATGAAAGGCAAATTTTACGTAATCGGTTTTTTGGTGACATCATGGTTGTTGATGAAAAATGGAATAAAAAATTAAAGGACTTTCTGAAGCGGTATTATCAGGACGACGTTTTGGAGCTTGCGAACAATTATCCCGACGAGCGCAGTCTGATTGTGAATTACGACAAGCTGGAAGTTTTTGACCGTGACATCGCCCGCGATTTGATTGAAGATCCCGAATCGGTGATTTTGTCATTGGAATTCGCACTCAAAGATATGGATTTGCCGCTGTCGAAAAAATTGGACAATGCGCATGTCCGCGTCTCCAATATCCCGAACCGCATTCCGATTCGTGATTTAAGAAGCAAGCATCTTTCCAAATTTATCGCCATCGAAGGAATGGTTCGCCGGGCCACGGAGGTTCGCCCGCGCATTACAAAAGCGGCATTTAAATGCATGCGCTGCGACACAGTCACTTATGTCGAACAGCCCGGAAACAAACTGGACGAACCGTATTCCGGCTGTGAAAATGAAAACTGCGGCAAACGCGGTCCTTTCAAACTGGTGGTGGAGCAGTCCGAATTTGTCGATTCTCAAAAAAGTCAGATTCAGGAATCACCCGAAAGCCTCAAAGGCGGCACAAATCCGCAGAGTTTGGAAATTAATTTTAACGACGACTTGACCGGCAAAGTATCTCCCGGTGACCGCGTCATTATCAACGGTATTTTACGCTCGGTTCCGCGCGCGCTCCGCGAAGGAAAATCCACGTTTTACGACTTGGTTTTGGATGCCAATTCGATTGAGCATTTGGACCAGGAATACGATGATTTGGACATCACGGCCGAAGAAGAAGAACAAATCCTGGAGCTCAGCCGCGATCCGAAAATTTACGACAAAATTATTTCATCCATCGCGCCGACGATTTACGGCAACGACCACGTCAAACGCGCGCTGATGTATCAATTGTTTTCAGGCGTTACGAAACAATTCCCCGACGGAACCCGAACAAGAGGCGATATTCACGTGATTTTGGTCGGCGATCCCGGTGTTGCAAAAAGTCAGCTGCTGAGATATATCGTCAAGCTTTCGCCGCGCGGCGTTTTCGCGTCAGGCAAAAGCGCTTCTGCCAGCGGTTTAACGGCGGCGGCGGTCAAAGACGATCTCGGCGACGGGCGCTGGACGATTGAAGGCGGCGCGCTTGTCATGGCGGACATGGGTATTGCGGCCGTTGACGAAATGGACAAAATGCGCGATGAAGACAAAAGTTCGCTTCACGAAGCCATGGAACAGCAGACCATCAGTATCGCCAAAGCCGGCATTATCGCAACGCTCAAATCCAGATGCGCGCTGCTCGGCGCGGCAAATCCGGTTTACGGGCGTTTCAACCGTTTTGAAAGCCTGGCCGATCAAATTGATATGCCGCCTGCGCTTCTCTCCCGTTTTGACTTGATTTTCCTGCTTCTCGATGTTCCCGAAAGCCAGATGGATAACCGGATTGCAAGCCATTTGCTCCAAACGCATTACGCCGGCGAGCTGATGCAGCATAAAAACAATATTTCTTCTTCCGACATCACGCAGGAATATATTGACGAGCAGATGATTAACATCGTTCCCGAAATAGAGCCTGAGCTGCTGCGAAAATACGTGGCTTATTCCAGAAGAAACGTGTATCCGATTATGGATGAAGATGCCCGGATGCATTTGGTTGATTTTTACACCAGTCTTCGAAAGCAGGGAGAAGGCAAAAACACGCCCGTTCCCGTGACGGCGCGTCAGCTGGAAGCGCTGGTCAGACTGGCTGAGGCGAGTGCCCGCGTCCGCTTAAGCAACAGAGTCACGATGGATGACGCGGTCCGAACAACCGATATCACGATGGAATGTCTGAAAAATGTCGGCATTGACCCGACAACCGGAATGCTGGACGCCGATATTATTGCGTCAGGCATCAGCAAATCTCAGCGCGACAAGATTGAAATTGTCAGAGACATCATTAAAATGATTGCCGAGAGAAGCGAAGGACACAAAGCTTCCCGCAAAGAAGTTTATGCCGAAGCTGAAAAATCCGGTATTGTCGCGGACGAATTGGATGTTTACATCGAAAAAATGCGCAAGAAAGGCGATATTTCAGAACCCGACAAAGACCATTTGAAATGGATTTCACGCTGATTTGAAAGATTTGAGAAACAAGAGATGAAAAAATGTATGTTAAAACTTATAAAACCGGTAAACATTTCATGGTTGCCGCCTGCGATAAGGAGCTGATCGGCCAAACGCTTAAAGGCGAAAAATGTGAAATGACCGTGAACGCTTCGTTTTATCACGGGGAAGAATCAACGGAAGAAGTGCTGGCAAACCTGCTGGCACAGGCAACGACTGCCAATCTGGTCGGCCAAAAAGCAGTCGCCTGCGCTGTTAAATACGGCATTGTCGACCCGAATGCGGTCATTTATTTCGGCGAGATTCCGCATGCTTTGTATTTCACATTGTAAAACAGTCAAAGGCTTTAAATAATTCAAATCAAATCTTAATCCGAGAAAATGAAAAGAGAACGTCTGTTTTGTTCGCTCACGGACATGTAAAATCGATGCCGAAAAACACTCATTTTTTTGGAACGAAAACAGGGAAGGATTTCTCAATATTTTCAGATATACTTTCAACAATCTTCAACTATACTTTCAGCTGAACTTTTATATTGAATCATGTCAGCCAATATTTAAAAAATCTGAAACGAGAAATTCAATTAAATTCAATGGAATCCAACCCGGCGAAGACACGATTCAATTTGCAAAATTAATTATAAAATCACAGATTTACAGATTATTAAAATTACAAAATTATTACAAATATAAATACAAAAAAGAACAGCGGCATTCCTCACAGATTTAAATGTGCCGGCCGTTTTTCAAAGTATTGCCTATTCAGGTGATTGCTGTGCAAACTGAAGAAATCAGAATTTTTGAACGAAATGAACTTATTTCTGCCGTGGTTGAAAAACACGAACGCTTAATTGCGGAATACCAGGCAGAATACGATGCGCTGACAACGACTTCCACAACTTTGGACACGGAAATTGAGGATTTAAAAAAGCGCATTGAAGAGAATGAAGAGAAAACCGGCGTTTTTGATGAAAAGAAACATCATTCCGGCCACGAAGCCGTTGAAGAATTAAAAAAAATGGAGTTAAAACAAATTGACGCCGAGAAAATCAAAGCCGGTATCAGCGCTTTAACGTCGTCTAAGATTTCTGATTCCGCTGAAGAAAGAAAAGCGGTTTACGAAACGCTCCGCTCAGACATTAACAATGCCGAAGGCGGGGACAAATCTGTTTTGCTGTCAAAAATTGAAGCGGCCTACCAGGCGTACACGGAAGAACATACGCTTAAAGAAGCTTTGGATGCCGACAAAGCCCTTCTTGCGCAAAAGCAGGGAGAAGTGTCCGAAGACAAGAGAGCAGGCTGGCTGGCTGTCAGAATCGGCAGCCATAAAGAGTCCTTAGAATACTGGAAAGGAATGAAGTGAGGACTGAAAATGACTGAAGAAAATACAACTTATACTGAAAATCCGGCAGAAACCGAAGCGGTTCAGGAAACCCGAGAAGCAGAACCTGCAGAAACAGGAACAACAGAACAACCGGAAATCGTAATTGAAGAAACGGCAGAGATTGTCGTTGAAGAAACTGTTGAACTCAACGCGGCTGAAGAAACAGCAGAAGGCAACGCTGTCGAAGAAACAGCAGAAACCGCTGCGGCTGAGGAGAAAACGGAATCTGAAGCAATTGAAGAGAAAACGGAAACTGAAGCAGCTGAAGAGAAAACAGAGTCTGACGCTGTTGAAGAGAAAGTTGCCGCCGCGGATGAAATTGCGGCGGAAGAAAAGGCTGAGGAAGAGCTTTTAAAAGACAACAAAGAGTCGGTTGAAAAGCGTTTGGAAGACTTGAAAGTTGAAGTTGCTCATATGACGGAGCAGGAAGCTAAGGCAAAATCCAACCAGCTGAGAAATGTTTTGGAACGTGATGAAAAGGCTTTGAAAGCCATTTTCCGCGAACTTAAAAATCAGAGAGCGGACGGCGACGATTTAAAAACCAAAAGAGACGAATTGAACGCTCAAGTCAGAGAACTTTCAAAAACCGCTCAGGAAAGCCGTTCCAAAAGAGATGAAGTGAATCAGAAGATTTCGGTTTTGAAAACCGAAAGAAGCATGGAAATGGAAAAAACCAAATCCAAATCTGATGAAATCAATCAGCTCAAAACAAAAAGAGACGAATACAACAAGATTTCAAAAGGCACTTATGACATTTTGATGAAAAATTACAGAGAAAATTTAAGAAAATTCCTGGAAGACGACATCAATTTGGATCACGAGAAAAACTTGTTCGAACGCCTGACGGATCTCACGGAACGTGTCAAAGCCACCAAAGAAGCCAACGAACTGCATGGCAAAATCCAAGAGATTTACAACGAAAACAAGGGCATGTACACGAGAAGCGACGAACTTTCCGTTGAAATCAAGCAGCTGTCCGAAGAATCTCAAAAATATCATGTTGAAATGATTGAGATTTACAGAAAAGTCGACGAGCTCAGAAAAGAAGCGGACGGCTACCACAAACGCCTTTCCGAAAGATACGCGCTCATCAAGCCGACGACCTCTAAAATCGACCCGCTGAAGAAAAACATCGCGATTACAAGAAAGGAGCTTGACATCTATTTGGACAGAATGAAAGACTTCCAAAACGAAAGGGATGAAAAGCGCGTCGACAAGATTCACAACAGCGCCAAAGAAAAATTGAAAAGCAACGGCCGTCTCAGTTTGGAAGACCTCGGTGCTTTGATTGAAAAAGGCGACATTGAGTTTAACAAAGAATAAAAACAATGTTATTAGAACAAAAAATATTCTAAAAACGAAACAAATATTCTAAAAACGAAACAAATATTCTTAAAAAACAAACGGAAATTTTATTTCCGTTTTATTTTCTATTTTTGTAATATAAATTTACAACAAAATTTACGATTTAGACAAAATTCGAAAAGTTTGAATTTCTCATTTTCGCGAACGTCCGTGGTTTTTTAAACAATGATTCCGGCTTTTTCAATGAATCCGCATGTAATTATATCGACAATTTTATAATTAAAGATTGCATTAATAGATATTGAATAGTCAACAACGGACTGATAAAATGCAAAAAGATGATTATTTTAAATTTGAAAGTGAAACACCGGATTTTCCGCTGTATAACGATAATCCGCATATAAGCATCGGTAAATGGGCTGTGATGATATTATCGGCCATTTTAACAATTTTCTTAATTGTGGTTCCTTTGGATTTCCTGTCGGAATTGGGAATATGGAAGAGACTTTTGTATTTAATAATCCCGCTTCTCGGCTTCGGATTTGCGGTAGATTGGAAATTCGGTTTAATCTGCAAAAAATTTAAAAAAGGTGATTTTAAACTGATTGTAATCTTGTTGATTGCCGAGCTCATATTTACATTTTTATTAGATCTCATTTTAATTCATTTCGGCGTTGCCGCGCAAGGAAATCCGATTATTTCCGAATTAACGTCAGTTTCGACATGGCTGATATTTCCGCTTCAGATTTTCGGTGAAGAGCTTATCAAAATTATACCGTTTCTCGTCTTTTTAACGCTGTTTTATAAATTCACGAAAAACAGAAAGATGAGCATCGTCATCGCAACTGTATTGACGCTGGTGATTTTCGCTTTGCTTCATTTGCCGGCATATGAGAGTCTCATCTCAGTTTTGCTCCTTCAGGGGCTTTGCTCAATTTTTACAATGTACGCATATTTAAAAACAAAAAATATTTTTGTCTCTTACGCAATTCATCTTCTGTTAGACACAATCGTCTTTCTCATTTTGCTTTTGTCGACAATTACAGGATAAAAATTCGCGCATTTGAACAATTAAAAAACAGAAAAACGAACACCATTTAATCGGAATAATTTGATAAAGCGGATGGAATAACAGAACAGAAAACAAAATAGAACAGAAAACAAAAAGCAAAACAAAAACAAAAAGCAAAACAAAAACAGAAAACAAAACAAAAACAAAAAGCAAAACAAAAACAGAAAACAAAACAAAAACAAAAAGCAAAACAAAAACAGAAAACAAAACAAAAAGCAAGAGATAAAAACGTAAAAAAGGATTTTTTAAGAGTCAAATATAAAAAGAGTAAAAAAGAAGAGTAAGATTACTCTTCTGCGGGTGCTGCGTCTTCTGCAGCAGTTTCTGCGGCTTCTTCTGCAGCAGGTTCTTCTTCGGGTTCGAGACCGAGTAATTTTTCAACGGTTTTGTCGCCGTAGGCGATGATTTTTGCGTTGATTTGAGCGGTGTCGACTGAGATTTCGTTGCCGCGGATGAACTTTCTTCTTCTCTGACCGTTGATTTTCGGTGAGAAACCGACACCGGATGCGCCGAGAATTTTTCTTTTTGCGGGTCCGGGAAGGTCGCCTTTCATCACAAAGCCGCTTTTGTCGCTGCCGCCTGTGATTTTCATGGTGTAGCCGGTAATGCCGAATGCGCCTGCGTCAATTTCCATGCCGATTGCTTTGCCGTACATGTCTTTTTCTTGTGCCGCGTCGAGTTCGATTTTGTATGATTTGCCCGTTTTCGGGTCTGCGAGGACGATTTTCATTGCCATTTATATTAACTCCGATTAAATTGTTCGTAATGTCATAATGTAAATATGTAAGTAAATTTCCTTTTTGAATATGATAATAAAATATTCAAAGATGAAAGATGAGAATAAAATTAATGATGCTCATAAATCGAATACAATAGACGATATCATCAAAATGAGATCTGAGCCGAAAAATCAGATTCAAAAGAACCGGTCGATTGCTGTCCGAAATGAACAAAAGATTTCCAAGAATTATAAATTCCGTCGTCGTGTGGATACCTAAAACGCTTCATAGTTTATAAATGTTATTCGTGGAAATAGATTGATTATATCGTTTTAGAGCGAACAGATTTGCAATCATCCGTTTTTAAAAGGATTGTCATTCTTTTTTTCCCGGACATAAGCCAAAATGTTTTTCTGAAGAGAAAGACCGCCGGAGGCGAACTGATCCGTCAGAACAAAATCATCCCACAAAGCATTGATTTGAAGTTCCATATCTTCTAAAGCTTTTTTAAAGGATTTATGAGAAGAAGAAATTTCAAAGAGATGATTTTCAATTTTGTAAAGAGCGCCGTCATAAAAAACAACAAGAGGAAGAGGTTTAAACAGTTCCAATTTTGATTTTGAAGAGAGCTGAACCAATTCAAAATGCCCGCCGTCTTCGAAAATCCATATTTTCGTTTGGTTTAAAACACAATTGGTTTTTGTTTTATTTCTCTGAAAAGTAACGGCTGTTTTTTGATTGCCGCTTTTTTTGGAAAGACTGAAAGTTCTTCGCGCCATTTTTCATTTCCGAGGATTGATTTAAAAATGAGATAATAATCTAAAACAGTAAATCTAAAGCAGCAAATCTAAAACAATAGATTTAAAACAGTAAATCTAAAAACAATCAAATAAGAAGGAAAATAATTTGAAATTATTTTCCCCAAAACGGTTTGTCTTTTCTGCGAATCACCAAATATTTTTCAAGCGTTTCCTGTTCATCCGGCGTCAGCGTGTCAAAGATTTCAAATTCCAATACTTTGGAATCGCTTTCGGGAATGTGAACATACAAGATGTCTTCTTCTTTGACCTGGCGGCCGACCGTAACACCATCAATTGCCATTGCGACTTCCATGCCGGCAGTTGCTTTCGGAACCTTTTTTCCGTTGAGTTCAAGCCCTTTGACGGTTCCGACAACGGTTCCGTCGGGAAGCATAACATCGGTGTTGTTTTTCACAACGCCGCCTAAAATACGGACGCCGACGACAGCGGGTTTGCTCTGTCTGAAAACGCAGCCCGGAAGAATTTTGAACTGGCCCGGTTTGATCAGCGTGTCGGAGCGGAGTTTTTCAAGCTCTTCTTCCTGTTCTTTGACAAAGTCCTGATAATCGTCCAAAATGCGGTAAATGACATCGTTTTTGAACACACGGACGTTTCTGAACATGCGGAGGTCGAGCGTTTCATCCAGCATTTCCTGTGCGTCGGGATTGACTTTAACGTTGAATGCTAAAATAACGGAATGTTTCGGATCGGTGATTGTGGACGCTTCCATGACATCACGCTTTGTTATGTCGCCGACTTCCGCTTTTTGAATCTGGATGCCCGCTTTCTTAAATTCGTGAACCATCGCTTCGAGCGAGCCGATTGTATCGGCTTTAATCATAACGCCGTCCGTGTCGGTTTGGATTTGAACGTCGTCAATTTCGGATTTGACTTTTTCAATGACGGCATCCAACGTTTCCGGTGTTGCCGAAATAATCGGAGCGCCGGCAAGCGCGTCGTCAATGTCGGGCGCGGAAATTTTAACACCGGCTGCGGCCGCAGCTTCCGGAATCGGCTGGAATTTGCTTTCATACCGGATTTCGCTGAGCTCACGCGGTTTTAAGAGCGCGCGGACTTTTGTGACAATCGGCTCACCCAGGCGCCCGATGACGACCGTATCGCCTTTCTTGAGCGTTCCGTCATACAAAATCACGTCAATCGTTGTCCCGAGCCCTTTTTCCTCTTTCACTTCCAAAACAGTTCCGACACCGGGACCGTTGATATCGTATTGGAGCGAAGATTCTAAAAAGCGCTGCGCCAAGCCGAGAAGAATCATTAAAACATCGGGGATGCCTTCGCCGGTCAGACCGCTGATCGGAATGACGCCGAGCGTTTTCTGGAAGTCTGTGACGCGGTCGAAGCGATCGGCGCTGAATCCTTGTTCGTAAAGGTGACCGATGACATCATAAAATTTCTGTTCGAAAAGAGCCTGAACTTCAGGCGTCTGTTTTTTGTAAGTCGATAAGAAAGATTCGCCTTTATGGACCTGCCAGCCCAAAATTCTGTCAATCTTGTTGGTCACGACGATGAAAGGCGTTTTGAAACGTTTGAGAATGTTTAAACTTTCAATCGTCTGCGGCTTAAAGCCTTCGTTGATATCGACGACGACGACCGCCAAATCGGCGAGTGATCCGCCGCGGCTGCGAAGTGTTGTAAAAGCATGATGGCCGGGCGTGTCAATAAAAAGCAAACCGGGAACAATGAATTTGTCGGCAAGGCGTTTGTCGCCGCATTTCTCAACAATCACGTCAATCGGCACTTCTGTTGCGCCGATGTGCTGTGTAATTGCGCCGGCTTCTCCTTTAACGATAGCCGTTCCCCGGATTTGATCTAAAAGCGTTGTTTTGCCGTGGTCGACGTGGCCCATCACGCAGACAATCGGCGTTCTTAAATTCTGATTTTCCTCTGCCATAAAAATCACCCCTCAACCAAAATTCGTTGAGAAAATAAATCATAAAATTGTATACCGTAAAATATGCCAAAGAAGTATAAAAACTTGAGAGCGGCATAAATTTACGAAATTGATGAAACAGAATTACAGCAACGGCTTTTCATTATAAAAACGTCACTGTCAGAGAAGAAAACGGCATTCGATAAAAAATCGGACCATGATAAGATTCGGCCGAACTTCAAATTAATTTTTAAAACCAAGATGCGTTTTTTCGATGCATTTTCAGAAAAACGGATACATACGCGCGCGGCGGCGGGCTGCTGCCGGCAGCCGCAATCGGCGGCGGCAAATGCAAACCCGGCGCCAACCGGAAAACAGAAACCTGACACCAACCGGAAACAGAAACCTGACACCAACCGGCAAACGCAAATCTGACACCAACCGGAAACGCAAACCTGACACCAACCGGAAAACGCAAACCTGACAACAACCGGAAAACAGAAACCTGACAACAACCGGAAAACAGAAACCTGACACCAACCGGAAACGCAAACCTGACAACAACCGGAAACGCAAACCCGAAGACAAATGCTCCCGTTCGCGAGAGCGAACGGATGTGATAAAAACGAGCAGATACGGATGCAATACAGCCGGCAGGCAGCAACAAAATGGAAATCTGAAAACAACGGAATCAAATGAAATGAACGAAAAGAATCTGCTTTTCAAAATGTATGACTTTTCATAAAATGAAAAAATTATTGAAACCGATTAAATTCTCCTTCGATTTTATTCAATTGATTTTGATACATTTGATAAAAAGTTTGTATCATTTGTTTAAATTTTTCTTCATCGCCCGAGCGCAGCGCTGAAAGATAGTCCGAACGGTTTTCATTCCCGATTAAAAATTGAGGAAATTTTTCTTTTCGAAGCAAATAATTCATAACTTCACGGCCGACTCTTCCGTTTCCGTCTAAAAACGGATGGATTGTTTCAAACCGGTAATGAAAAATCATAATTTGTTCAAACGGGTATTTTTGCGCTTGGATATTTTCATAAAAATTCCGAATCAATTCATTCAATTCGTCTTCGATGAGTTCGGGCGGCGTATGCTGCAAATCGCACCCGACAATACCGATATTTGAATTTCGGAACTGACCGGGGTTTTCAAGAATATTTGCCATAATCATCGAATGAATTTTTTTGATAAAGGCAACCGAGATTTTCCCGTTGGAATTGTTTGTAAACGAACGCGTTTTGACATAATTTTGGACTTCATTGATTTCCCGCAAATCTTTTTTCGGCGAAAGTCCGTATTCCAAAAGGTCATTCACTTCCGCAAGGGTGAGCGTATTTCCTTCAATTGCTGTCGTTCCGTGAATGTAACCGGTTTCAAATCTTTTTTCAAGATAAGAAGCTTCATCGACAGAAATCTGTTTGAAAAATTCACTGCACATCCATCTTCTCTCTTCCAAAGACAAAAGATCAGATTTTTCCAAATAATCAGAAATATAATAATCAGAAGAGAGTTCCGCTTTTTTTAAAACGGCTTTTTTTTCCAAATCCGTATTCAAAATGTCGGCATTTTGAGGATCCGAAATCGGAACTCTGACCTTTGCTTTTTGATCTTTGAAGCGAATATCTTTAACCAAATTGTATCGGGCATTGCCGTTTTTTTCAATTTTTTCTAAACGGGGTTTATTTTGAGCCATAATTCAAAAAAGGCGGCATTTTATTTAAAGTTGTAGAAAATGCCGCCTTCTAAAAAAATTAAAACAGTTTGACCTGAATTATCAAATCGCTGTCCAGCCGCCGTCAATATTGAGAAGCTGTCCGGTTGTATAAGTTGAAGCGTCCGAAGCGAAATAAATAATCGCGCCGTCTAATTCGCCGGCTTTTCCGGCTCGTCCCATCGGACAATAGGTGTCCAGCACTTGTTTAAATTCGTCTGCTTTCAGAATGTCGCTTGTCATTTCAGATTCAAAGTAAGCGGGACCGATTGCATTCACGGTGATGCCTTCGCGCGCCCATTCGTTGGCAAGGGCTTTTGTCATCATGAAAACGGCGCCTTTTGTTGTCGCGTAAGCCGTCATCATTTTTGAGAAAGGCATCGCCACTCTGGAATGAATGGAGCCTAAGTTGATGATTCTGCCGTATTGGTTTTTCCGCATAATTTTCCCGACTTCGCGGGCGAAGAAATAAACGCCGTTGATGTTGGTTTCCATCATTTGATTCCAAACCTCGTCAGACATTGTGTCAGCCGGCTCACCGATTCCGAGGCCCGCGTTGTTGACTAAAATGTCAATCGTTCCGTAATGGCCGGCGATTGCGGAAACCGCGGTTTTGACGGATTCGGAATCTGTCACGTCGCAAATCTGCGTGAAAACTTCAAACCCTTTGGCTTCCAAATCTTTTTTGACGGCCTCTAATTTTTCGGCTCTTCTTGCAACCAAAGCGAGTTTTGCGCTCTGGTTTCCCAATGCATTCGCGAATTGAACACCTAAACCGCTGGAAGCGCCGGTGACAACTGCAACTTTACCTGTCAGATCGAAATAGTTTTTCATAAATTAAGACCTCCGAAATGTCATTAATATTCGGTATATTAAATAGGTTTGCATTTACAAAAGAACAGTTTGTATTTTCAAAAAACAACATAATTGCAGCAAAATTAGTATTGACTCATAAAAAAAAGTTATAATTAGAAAGGAACATTATTAACTAAAAAGGTGAATAAATGCAGAAAGATTTAACGTGTATTCTTATTCTGTTGCTGTTGATATTTACATTTACACTTCCGGTACAGGGAGCAGAAGATTTTCGAGAATCAGATTTAGATGATGAAATAATACAATCATTTATTGACAAAGGATCCGGCACCGATGCCAATACTTTAAATGAGATTCTTCAGCAGCCTGACGTTTTAGCGGTTTATGGTTTGATCCCCGACAAAAAAGCAGGTGTCGAAGCTTATGAATGGTGGTTGTTATTAGATGAAATTGTAACAGAAGTTGCGAATGACAAAGAATTTCAAAAGAAATATATGAACTGCATCGGAGCGCATACAGACGGATACATTTATGTCAAAATCGAAGAAGGCGAAACAAACATAAAAATGAAGGAAATGGAAACCGTCCGGCAAATCATTAACACTTATGCGGCAAAAAAAGGAATAAAAGATGTTCCTTTCGTCATAAAAATTGCCGACGAAGCATATACGTTTGAACAAAAGATTGAAAATGCGCCGCAGCATGAAAAATCCGATTCTTCGCTGAAAACAATTAACGAGACCCATGACAACAAAAAAGGAATTTTGCTGAAAATAAAAAATCTGTTCATTCATTTTTTTAAATCTTCTTGATATAAATTTTCATTTTAAGACCCGATTTTCGATTAGAGAAATGCGTTTCTTGATTGAAGATAGAATTTCTTGAAAAACGAGAGACTTTTTTGATTTATTTTTGAAAAGCTGTGCGGCTCGCGCGCGGAGAACGGCGGCGGATCAGCAGAAGCAGGCCTACCGGTCTGCAACCGTATTTACGAAAACAGTAAAGCAGCGGCAGCAAACGAAAAACTGCAAATGAAAAACTGCAAGATATCTGCGCCGACACTCGCTAAAACGAGCAGTGTGTAAAAACCAAAATAAAATTCAGACAAATCAATCAAACAAATCAATCAAAACAAACCAATCAAAACAAATCAATCAAAACAAACCAATCAAAACAAACCAATCAAAAAAAAACCAATCAAAAAAAAACCAATCAAAACAAATTAAAAATAAAAAAGAATGAATCAAACACAGTCGTTTGATTCTGAAAGATTTAAATTATTCGTACAAGCACGCGTCGTCGCATCTCGGGTAAGAGATGAGCGCTGCGTCGCCGAAGTGAATTTTAATTTCGCGTTCTGCCGCCTCGGGTGAGTCGGATGCGTGAACGAGGTTTCTGCCGGTGTCGACAGCGAAGTCGCCGCGGATGGTTCCGGGGGCTGCTTCTGCGGGTTTTGTGGCGCCGTTGATTGCGCGCATGATCTTAATTGAGTCGCCGCCTTCAACGACCAAAGACAAGGACGGGGCGGATGTAATGAATTCGACAAGACCTGCGAAGAACGGGCGTTCGGCGTGTTCTGCATAGTGTTCTTTGGCTTTTGCTTCTTCCATCACGGCAAACTTCATGCCGACGATTTTGAGGCCTTTCTTTTCAATTCTTGAGAGGACTTCGCCCATCAAACCGCGTGCAACGCCGTCGGGTTTAACCATAACATATGTGCGTTCCATAAAAAATCACCATTAACTGATATTGAATTTAAGTAAAAATTAACAAAATAAATTTCAAAACGACTTAAATTAATCCAAGAATGAATTCGTTAATTAATCCCGAATGAATAAAAGTCAAAAATAAAAAAATGAAAAAGAAGTCAAAAGACTTACTTTCTCTTTTGTTCGGCACGGCCCTTTTCGGTCCAGATTGTTTTTCTCGGAAGTCTTCCCATTGTCAAATTGTTTTGGCATTTGGAAGAGCACAAGAAAAACGTTGCGCCGTCTTTCTTAACATAAAGTTTGCCGGTACCGGGTTCAACCATTTTTCCGCAAAAACTGCATTTTCTTTGTTCCATTTTGAATCACCGTTTACCTCATGCTCAATTTCTTGGCTTCACGTGATGTTTCAATCAACATCAAGATGTCGCCGACACGAACGGGACCGACGCAGTTTCTGGTGATGACGCGGCCTTTGTCGCGTCCTTCCAAGATTCTGCACTGGATCTGACTGGCTTCACCGTGCATACCGGTGTTTCCGATGATTTCAATCACTTCGGCCGGAAAACCGTTTGCGTTGTTAAATTCTTCTGCCATAATTTATCTCTCCTAATGCTGACGCTTTATTTAGTTTTTGAGAGCGGCAGTTTTCTGTGCGATATCGTCAATCAATTCGGATGCTTTGCCGGCATCTGTGATTGCAACAGCAGCACAGCCGACGGAAAGGCCGCATGCGGCTCCGAGGTCTTTCTGCTCTTTAACGAAAATATATGCGGCACCCTTTTCTTCACAGAGCGGGCCGAGGTGGGCAATGATTTCGACGGGTTCGACGTTTTCGGCGATGACAACGAGTTTTGCAGTACCTCTTTCGATGGTTTTGGTTGCTTCGTTGGTTCCTTTCTTAATTTTACCGCCGTCTCTTGCTGCTTCCACAGCTTCTAATGCGCTCTTTTGAAGTTCTTCAGGGGCTTCGAATTTTGCAATTGCCATATAAATCAATCTCCTTCAAGCCGGGAATGTTTTAGAATATTTTTCAAGATTTCAAAGCCGATAACGGCTGAAAACAGAAATGAAAAACAACTCCCAACTTTCATTATTCATAGTTGTTCTATTGACTAAAATCTTGAATCGTAATTGAGTAACCGCTTTAATTTGAATTGAATAAAAGCGTAAACCAAACGTAAATCGAAATCAAGTCTCAGATTAAAACAGGATTTAGAAGGAAATATTGCATATAAAGGTTTCTGAAAAAGAACCAAAAAGACATTTGAAACCCAAAAAGAACGGGAAAAAACACAAAAACATAATACAAAAACAAACACAAAAACAAAAACAAACACAAATACAAAAAAACAAACACAAAAGCAAACAAAAAAAACGAACAAACAAAAATCAGATATAAAAACGGACAAAAAATGAAAAATAAGACTCAAAATTGATTCACAAAAAATGAATCAATTGAGAGAAACTTAAAATTTTAATTTTAAAAATCAAGCTGTTGAGCTCTGCTGTGTATGCTTGGAAACAAGCTGGTACAAAGTATTTGTATCGGTCATGAAAGCCGTGTAATCAGAGCCGTCGACATATGTTTTCATAACATTGCCTTCTTCCGTGATTGTGAATTCAGTGCCTGTTGCATTTTCGGCAAGGTCTCTGACATCTTGTTTCATTTCATCGCTCGGATTCAAGATGATGGATTCCAATTGGAAAGACAGCTGGAAAGTTGTCATATTCAAGTATTGGGAAGAGCGCTGGTAGTATTTGTCGTAGTTGCTGCCGTCGTTGGCTTTGTAGACGATGATTTCATCGTAAGTGTCCGTGTCGTCGGCGTGGGCCAAGATGTCGTTTAAAGTGGTTGAGCCGGAAGCTTTGCCTTCCAAAACGTCAATGGCTTTTTTTGCCAAAGTGTTGTCGGAAAGGTAGTTGAAGAAAGAAGCGATAATAATCGGGCTGCCGACAACGACGCGCTGAGCGGCGTGCGTAAAGATGATGTTGTAGCCGTCGTAATTTTCATACTGCGGTTTTTTGCCGCTGATGAGAATGCTTACGTTTTCTTCGCTTTCGAGCGGGTAGTAAGCCAGCATTCCGGTTTGGTAGGACGCGACCAGTCTCTTATCGGATTCTGCGCCGGGGAAAGCTTCTTTGATGCCCTGATCAATCGAATCATTGCTGTAAATCTTGAGAATGTTAATGCTCAAAACATCTTCGGGAACATAACCCGCCGCATCTTTTGCGTTTTTAAACGTGAAATTGGCATGCGTTCCGGGAACATCTGTGAGAGGATATTCGGTTGTTGTGTTGTCATCGCCGGTCAGGCTGTCGTAGCCGTAAAGAATACCGACAAAAACGGCGGATCCGACCATAATGAGGATGGCAAAAATTGCGCCGAACTTCATCCACTTATTTTTTTCTTCTTTCATAATAACACCTTGAAATGATAAACAATAAAACGATAAACCAAAATTAACAGAACTAAAGCTGTAAGCCGGAATGAAACCTGCCGACCCGCGTAAACTAATACAGCAAAATCATTTTTCTCCTATAAAAATATTAATGAAAGAAAGGTTGAAAAAAGACTTTCCGTCCGCCAAATTCAAAGAAAAAATCAAAAAACCGAAAATAAATAATCCGAGAATAAATAATCCGAAAATAAATAATCCGAAAAATCAAGAAGATTTGAAAAATTCAAAAAATCCGGTTGTCTGAAAGGCTGTATTAAAAAGGGAGGAGAAAATTAATCTCCTCTGTAAATTTTGATGGCTTCTTCGATCGGAACGCGCTGGACGGTTAACGCATTAATCGCGTTGCACATGCGAACAGCTTCCTCCAGCGGTTTTTGGTGAATGTTTCTGCCGGTCGCATTGCCTGCGGCGCCGCTGACATTCAATTGTTTGTACAATTCTTTCAGGAAGTCTTCGGGCTCGGCATTGGATCCGCCGGCGCAAACCACTTTTGTCCGTCCCGCGGCAGTCACTGCTTCTTTAAGCAGAACTGCAGAGTCACGGCCGTCTTTTGCGCGCGGGGCATTGACTTTGACGAAATCGGAATTCAAACAGGCAGCAACTCCTGTTGCGCCGGCGATGAGATGTCCGTCTTTTTCATCAATGACCGCTTTGCCGCGGGGATAAATCCATAGAACGGTGAGAAGACCGAATCTGTGCGCCTCATAAATCAATTGAGCTGCTTCTGCCAGCATATCGGATTCATATTCGCTGCCGAGATAAATCGTGTAGCCGATGCCGACAATGTTGAGGCCGCTGTTTTCTTTGAATTCCATCAATTGGTCAACGCTGTACAGCTGACCGCTGTACGGGTCGGCCTGTGAGGTTTTAACGAGATGTGTTTTGGAATTCATTTTGACCAGATAGGCCAAGTCGGGATAATCCATGCCGTAGCGGGCGAGAAGTCCCATCTGCGTTGCGAAAACCCCGATCTCCGCATTTTGAGCAATCTTGAACAAATGTTCGGGATCATTATCCTCTTCGGGAATATTATCGCCGTAAAAGTCGTCGTTCAAATGTTCGATTTTCTGGTCGCCTGCAAAAAGCATTAAACGGCCGCTGTTTTGTGTTGCGCGGAGATAATTGGCGACATAATCGTCGCGAAAATCAGCCAACACGTCTAAAGGAACTAAAACATCTTTATCAGAAATTATGGACATGGTCAACAAAACCTCAAATTTGTAAAACAATAACAGTCAATGATTCAAAACAATTTGAAAAATTATAAGATATTGGTAATAGAACGGGAATTATTAAAGCATTTTGTTAACCCAAAAAAAGAACAGCGCCTCTGCAAGTAATTTGATTTGAAAATAATCCGGTTTTCATATCAAACGTACTTTTCGCATTTTCGACATTTACATATTTTCACTTATTTTTTCACTCGTTTTTCACTTGTTTTTCACGTATTTTTGCAAAATATTTAGTGTTGCCCGTGACCCAAAATTAAAAATTCCATGTCCGAAAAAAACCAAATATTGTTAAATAATAAAAAAATGAAAATGATAAACGATGCTTAAACGCATCATTATATAATATGAGAGGTGGATTTATGAGTATAGAAGAAGAAATAGAGAAATTTTCCAAAGAGAACGGTTTTCAATTATTTGGGGTGGCTGACATCGCCGAGCTGGAAAAAATAGAATTCCCGGACGGCAGAGGGATGGAAAAACCTTCGGAGTTCATGAAAAGAGCGATGATCGAGGATGCCAAATCCATAATCGTGCTGGGAATGGTTATTTGGGACGAAGGTATGAATGCAGCCGTCAACGCATCCGGGGGGGATTTCAGCGGCGGCGGGGCAGAATACTACAACCTTTACTATGAAGTACTGGAGACCCGCGGATGGAGAGTAAGCGAATGGCTGACAAGGGAGAAAGGCTTCAGGACCATTCCGTCGCCGACGGTTCATCTTAAGCTGGCGGCACACCTTTCCGGATTGGGATTTATCGGCCACAACACTCAGGTGATTACGCCGGAATACGGACCGCGTGTCCGCTGGATAGCGCTGTTCACGACGGCGGATCTGGAAAAAGGAAAACCGTTTGACAGAGATCTTTGCGCTGAACAGCCGCTTTGCAAGAACGAATCCCTGTGTGTGAAATCTTGCCCGTACCGTGCGATAATTCCGGGTCCTTCACAAGGCGTTGAGCCGGGGAAGAAGGTGGACTATGACGGGTGTGTTGTCGCGCACGAGTTTGATCCGGTTCCCGACAAAAAATGGGAGAAATACATACGAAGAATTACGGAACGCGGATTCATGGAATGCACAATATGCAACCGTTCGTGTCCGTACGGGAAGATAGTCGATGACGAAATTATCCCGATGAAAAGCGGCAAACAATAATCATTTCACAAAACAAACAGCAGAAAGGGGGATATTATCATCAGCATTTAGGGCGCTTACCCTCTTTCTGTTAAAATGTTAATAACTATTTTTCGTACATATAACTGACTTTTCGTTCAAAGCCAATCAGAAAAGAGAACAGAAGAGAAACAGAGGAGAGAACGGAAGAGAAACAGAGGAGAGAACGGAGAAGAAAAAGATGACAGAAGAAAACTCCCGGGAGTTATATGCCGCGTTTAAATCCAAAGACAGCCGATTCGACGGACGTTTTTTTGTCGGTGTTTCATCGACCGGAATATATTGCCGCCCCGTTTGCCGCGCAAAAATGCCTAAAGCTGAAAATTGCACTTATTACAAGACAGCGGCAGAAGCGGAATATGCCGGATTCCGGCCGTGCCTTTCATGCCGCCCGGAACTTGCGCCCGGCACAATGATTACGCCCACCGACGCAACAGCAGATCTTGCTCACCGCGCAGCAAGGCTTTTGGAAAGAGAATGCGGAAGCGGACAAAAAGTAGAAGAACTGGCTGCCCGACTCGGCTGCACCGGCAGGCATTTGCGCAGAGCATTTACTGCAGAATACAATGTTCCGCCGGTTCAATATTTACAAACCTGCCGATTGCTGCTTTCAAAAAACCTGCTCATGCAGACAGACCTTCCCGTACATAAGATCGCAAAAGCTTCGGGGTTCAGAGACTTGCGGCATTTTAATGTGTTGTTTAAAAAACAATATCATCTTACACCAACAATGATCCGCCGCCAAAAATCGGAAAAGGAAAAACAATCCGAAACTGTCACTTTGGCATTGGGTTATCGGCCGCCATATCAATGGCAGCAAATTCTTGACTTTTTAGAAGCGCGTGCAATTTCGGGCGTGGAAATTGTCCGAAACGATGAATACTTGCGCACCGTACATATTACCGCAGAAGAGCAGCACCTGTACGGCTGGGTACGTGTCGGCAACCGGCCGGACAAAAATGTTTTGACCGTCACAATTTCTGAAACCTTGCTTCCGGCGCTCCCGGATATTCTTTTCAGAATACGGCATTTATTTGATTTGTACTGTGATCCCGATGCGGTGTATGAAACGCTGTCGGAAATGAATGACATTAAATCCGATCTTTGCGTTTTGGGAACGCGGCTGCCGGGCTGTTTTGATCCGTATGAAACGGCTGTTCGGGCAGTTTTGGGACAGCAGATTACGGTCAAAGCGGCGCGCACCTTGGCCGGCAGACTGGCGGAAACGTACGGAACACCGATTCAAACCGGAATTGAGGGGCTGACACATACATTCCCGCAGCCTGAAAATATTTTGGATTTAAGCGATTCAATCACGGAAAACTTAGGGCTTTTGGGAATTATTTCGGCGCGCTCGAAAACAATTTTAATGCTGTCTCAGGCGTTTGTAAACGGCAGCATAGATTTTGAATTTTGTATTCAGCCGGAAATTGAAATGAAAAAATTATTGAAAATTACGGGAATCGGCCCTTGGACGGCGAAATATATCGCGATGCGGACAATGGGATGGCCGGATGTTTTTCTTGAAACAGATGCGGGCATTAAAAAAGCATTGGCGCCGAGAACGGAAAAAGAAATGGCAGAGATGGCTTTGGCATGGAAGCCGTGGCGCAGTTACGCGACAATTAATTTGTGGAATTCATTAGAATAAAAATACAGGAGAAATTAAATGTATTATTCAACGAACTATCCGTCATCTTTGGGTTTAATTACATTAGCAAGCGACGGTGAAAACCTTATCGGATTATGGATTGAAGGACAAAAATATCACGGTGATACCGTCAAAGAAGAAATGATTCAAAACGATGACTTGCCCGTCTTCGAATCGGCGAAAAATTGGCTGGACAGATATTTCAAAGGAGAAGAGCCGGCAATTTCAGAATTACCGCTCGCACCGATCGGCGGCGAATTCCGTCGGGCCGTTTGGAAAATTTTATGCGAAATCCCTTACGGAGAATACATAACATACGGCGATATCGCAAGAAAAGTTGCCGTTCAAATGAACAAAACGAGTATGTCCGGACAAGCAGTCGGCGGCGCTGTCGGGCACAATCCGATTTCAATCATTATTCCTTGCCATCGGGTGGTCGGATCAAACGGCAGTTTGACGGGATACGCGGGCGGCATTGATAAAAAAATCAAATTGCTTGAACATGAAGGCGTTGACACGTCGTGTTTATCGGTTCCGAAAAAAGGAACAGCGTTGTGAACCCAAATCCGAAAAAAAAAAAAAAAAAAAAAAAAAAAAAAAAAAAAAAAAAAAAAAAAAAG
>NZ_JAWDKC010000030.1:0-41711 GCF_032714515.1 Methanimicrococcus hacksteinii
AAAGAAACCAAAAAAACAAAAAAAAAAAAAAAAAAAAAAAAAAAAAAAAAAAAAAAAAAAATTAAAAAGGCGGAAATGTGATGATACTTGTCATTTTTGAAGTGACGATTAAAGAAGGCTGCACGGATGACTACCTTGCTGCTGCGGCCAAATTAAAAGAAAAGCTGGCCGAAGCAAAAGGATTCATCCGCGCCGAACGCTTTCAAAGTCTTGCCGAAGAAAGGAAACTGTTAAGCCTCTCAGTATGGGAAAATGAAGAAGCGGTAAATGAATGGCGCAATCTGCCCGAACACAGGCAGAGACAGCAGCAAGGACATGATGTCCTGTTTGAAAGTTATACGATTACCATTGCGTCCGCACTTCGCTCTTATACAGAAACAGATCGGCAGGAAGCGCCGGCGGACAGCACATGCATAACAAATTGTCAAAAGCAAAACGAGTAAACGAATCAGAACAAAACAAGTAAATGAATCGGAAAAATAATAAAAAAATGAAAAACATAAAAAAATGAAAAACATAAAAAAATGAAAAACATAAAAATAAAAATTAACAGAAATTAAAAACACAAAAAAGAAAAACAAGCGCCGCCTACAGGGCTCGAACCTGTGACATTCTGGTTAACAGCCAGACACTCTACCATCTGAGTTAAGGCGGCATTAAGGTTTGGAAAAACTGCGCGAATATATATAAATTTTATGACACTCAAATGCAGCGCGACAAATGAAGCATTGTGTTAAAAAGCGCCGCCTACAGGGCTCGAACCTGTGACATTCTGGTTAACAGCCAGACACTCTACCATCTGAGTTAAGGCGGCATATAAGTTTTTATGACTTTTTTTTGATTTTTTTATGAGTTCTTATTTTGTTCTCATTCGAAGAGAACTTTGAAACGACAAATTGTTTCCGTCGAACTGTGAACCGTATATGAGTAATATATTACTAACAGTTATAATTCATACATTCCGTTATGAAATATATAAGTTTTTTGAGTGGGCCTGACAGGATTTGAACCAGTGACAACTCGGTTATGAGCCGAGCACTCTAACCAACTAAGTTACAGGCCCTTACTGAAAAAGCAAGAATCAATCTGACGAATACGTTTTTTGTTTAAATATTTTCGAATAATCCGCAAAATTTTTTAAAAATGATTTGAAACCGAACCGATTCATATAAAATAAAAAATAATGTAGAATAAATGAAAATATTTCAAAACAACAAGCGTTGCCTGCAGGACTCGAGCCTGTGACATGCCGGATAACAGCCGGACCTGCGATGTTGTCGAAATCAAGGAAGCGCCGCCTACAGGGCTCGAACCTGTGACATTCTGGTTAACAGCCAGACACTCTACCATCTGAGTTAAGGCGGCTCACGTTCTTTGAAGCGAAATATTCAAAGCCCGCAATGATATTTAAACATTGTGAAAAAAGAACGGATTGAAACCGTTTTTCAGGTTTCAATCAACCGAATTATCCGCTTTAAAAATTTTAATCGTCACTCTGAATTAAAATCATCATTTCAAATTTCGATTATTTCTTTCAAATTTCAATCAACTCATATTCCCGAACGCCGAGGCCGACTTCTTCGCCGTATTCCATTTGGCGGCGCCCGTCGACATCTTTCCAAACGCCTTTGAATTTGTCTTCGCCGGGATTGTGATTGTGTCTTAACTTGCTGTTTTCAAATCCGCGGCTTTGGTTGACCAAATCAAAACACGCCTGATCCAAGGCAATCGGATCGTCTGACGCCAAAATACCGATGTCGGGCACAATCGGCGAGTCGCTCCAAGAAGCGCAATCGCAGTCGGGTGTGACGCCCATCACAAAAGTCATGTAGCACACTTTTCCCGGCTTATCTTTAACGGCGCCGTACGCGTATTCAACCATTCTGTCAATGAAGGCGGGAACGCGGTCCCAGTCATGAAAGATCGCGTCTTCGGGACAAATCATGCAGTGGCCGCAGCTGAGGCAGGTCGCGCCGATGATGTGCGCGCCTTCATCCGTCATCTCAATGGAATCTGCCGGACACGCCGCAATGCAGGCGCCGCAGGACGTGCATTTGTCTGTGTCCACTTCCGGCTGCGCCGCTTCATGCTGCTCCCATTTGCCGCGAACGGAAGCGCATCCCATCGCCAAATTCTTAACGGCGCCGCCGAAGCCTGACATCACGTGTCCTTTAAAGTGCGTCAGAACGACCATCGAATCGGCATTGACGATGTCGGCCGCGATTTTGACTTCTTCGAATTCTTTCAAATGGACAGGAACGGAAATTTCGTTGTCGCCTTTCAGTCCGTCGGCGATGATAACCGGAACGTTCAGAGAAGCAAAATTAAAACCGTGGAGAAGCGCGGTTTCAATATGGTCGACCGCGTTTCTGCGGTAGCCGATGTAAAGCGTATTCGTGTCCGTGACAAACGGAGATGCCCCCGCTTCCTTGATGCAGTCCGTCACCGCGCGGACAAAAACCGGATTGATGTATCCATCGTTTCCGCGCTCGCCGAAATGGAGTTTGACGGCAGTTAAATCGCCTTCGGAAAGCAGTTCACCAAAACCTGCGGCGTGAAACAGCCGTTTGATTTTGGAAACTTTGTTGTCGGATGTGCGCCGCGCTCTGAAATTTGTAAAGTAAACATTTGAAGCCATGATAACCCTCTCATGAATTGCGTTTTTGAAATTGAAAATAAATAAAGACAAATAAAGAAATTAAAGATAAATAAAGATGAAGATAAATAAAGATGAAGATAAATTAAAAAGAGTAAGAACAGGAAAACTTAAAGCCGTTTTCCTTTCAAAACAATCAGTTCTTCAAAAGAACATTTTTTTGTACCAACAACTTCTGCCGAAAATCCGTTCTTTTTCATTTCTGTGACTGTTTCATCCAATCCGGTAATGGATGAAATCAAAAGCAAAAAGAATCCGTCCGATTTCAGATAATCGCCGACTTCTTTTAAAAAACGGTCGATGCTGTCGCGGCCTGTTACGCCGCCGTCAAACGCATAATTAAGCATGCCGCTCACTTTTTCATCTTCCGACGTCGGCAAATAAGGCGGGTTGAACAAGATGAGATCAAAACCGAGCGGCGGTTTTGAAGGAGAAACATCTTCAATCGGCGTGTCAATCGACCGAAGATGACGCGATTTTTCAAAAATGTCAAACATATCGGATTCAAACGCGCGGACACCGTTCATCTGCGCGCATTTGACGGCATTCGGATTGATGTCAACCGCAATCAAATCCAAATCAGAAAAATGATTCAAAAGAAAAGCAGAAACAAAACCCGAACCGCAGCCGACTTCAAGCGCGGAAAAAGGATCGTCAAGTTCGAATTGTTCGGCGTGCCGAGCATTTCCGGAATTTTTTTCATAATCGGAAAACTCTTTTACCGCGCAGTCCGCCATCAAAAAAGTATCCTCGGCAGGCTCGTAAACATCTTCCAAAACAGAAACTTTCGTTCCCTTGTATTCGATTTTTGTGACAACGACGGGATCGTTCTCATCAACGGTTTCATCAGCCATATCAGACACCTGTAACAATTATTGATTCACTTTTCAATCATATTCACTTTCAATTATTCGCGTTTCAATTATTCACTTTTTAATTATCCATTTTTTAATTATCATTTTTTAATTATCATTTTTTAATTATCATTTTTAAATTATCATTTTTTAATTATCATTTTTTTAATTATCCACTTTTTTAATTATTCACTTTTTAATTATTCACTTTTTAATTATATTATTTATTTTTCAGTTATTTATTCGCTTTTAATTGTAACCGCAATGAATCCTTTCCTTTCGGATTCACACAGATACTGTTCATAAAGGTCAGGCAAATCCTGCCGTAATTTTTTGGAGTCTAATTTCATCGAAACGGACGGGGCCGTATAACGGATTTTTGAATGGTCAGTCTCAACGTAATCGAGCTCGTTTTCCGCTAATTCGGAAATCAGCATTTCTTTTAATTCCGTTTCCGCGGCTTCTAAATCTTTTCGTTCCGCAACAATCATTTCAAGATCTTTAATAAGTGCGTAAATCCGAGTTCGGGTTTCTTCCGAAACGTCGTCAATATGACGGGTCATGCCTGTCCCTCCGAATTCTTTCCGGACTTGGAATAAAGCAAATTCGAGAAATAAGCAATGTCGGCCGGAGACAATTCCTCGGCACGCATGGACAAGAGGCCGCCGACTGTTTTGTTTAGAAGCGCTTCCGAAACGGGCGCGTCCGATTCAATCAAAAGGGCTTCCAAATTGTTTAAAACGCCTTTCAGGCCGGCAATTTCCGAGTTCAGCGGGCTTCCGAGAAGCGTGTTTTTAATTTTTTTCCGGCGCTGTGAAAACAATGCTTTTGTCACTGAAAAAAAGAAATCTTCGTCCGCGACGGCATATGAAGCGGTCCTCGGAACCAGCCGAATGACAGCGGAATCCACTTTCGGCGCGGGCTCAAAAGATTCCTTCGGCACTTTCAGCACAAAGGAAGCCTCCGTTTTATGCTGAACATGAACGGAAAGGCGCCCGTATTCTTTGCCGCCGGGCGCAGCCGTCAGGCGCTGCGCAAATTCGTATTGATACATCAGAACGGCAAGGTCAAAATCATGCTGCAGAAATTTCAGCGTGACATCCGAAGAAATGGAATAAGGCAAATTGGCAACGATTTTGTTAAAATTCAATTCGGAAAAATCGATATCCATCACGTTTCCGGGAATGATGACAATATTTTCATAAACAGAAAGGCGAGATTTCAAAACATGAATCATCTGAGGATCCAATTCAATAATAATCAGCTTTGAAACGCGCGGCGCAATCCGTTCGCTGAGATTTCCGATGCCGCCGCCGATTTCCAAAACGATGTCGGAAGGTTCCAGCTGAGCGGATTCAACAATTTCATCCAAAGCGGCGGCATCAACCAAAAAATGCTGATCCATTTTGCCGCCTTTAACATGATATTCTTTGAGAATTTGACGAACCATGATTTGTACCGTTGTTTAAAATGAATGAGAATTAAATGAATATGAAATAAATGAATGAAATAAATGAATATGAAATAAATGAATGAAATAAATGAATATGAAATAAATGAATATGCAAAAGAAGAAGCAATAAAATAAAAGAAATGCGGATGAAAATCCGCACTTGTTTCAGAATTTTTGAAATTACTTTTTTTAGAATCTTAATTATTCTCTTCTTCTGCCGTAACCGCCGCCGCCGCTTCCGCGATGACCTTGGCGGCCGCCGTTATTGCCGCTGCCGCTGCCGCTTCCGCCTTCTTCCGGATTCAGCATTGAACGGGACGGGGGCGCCGCAAAGACATAGTATTTTTGACCGCCTTTCATCTCTTCGATAATGCGCTGAACAATCAGCTTTTCGGGATTGTGAAGTGCGGGAACGCGGGCCTTTAAGTCTTCAAAGCCTTCGTACGGTCCTTTTTTGGATTCTTCCAAAACGTCAAGCATCAGTTTTTTGCCGACGCCGGGAAGCAGTTCCAAACTGTTCTGGCGCATGGAAAGCGGCTCGGCTTTGCTGAAAAACTGGATGAAACGGTCTTCGTTTTCTTTGACATAATCTTCCAGCACGAGCGGAAGTTCCAGGACGGCGCCGTGAGACAAATCGTCGTAAGGAATACGGGATTTGACGCGCTCGACATACTCTTCATCCCTGTTGCCGATATGCGTTTTAATATGAACCGGCGGGATTTTGTCTTCGACCGGAATCAATTCCATCAAAATAAGTTTATTGTCGCCGAGTGCGTGAATGAGCGGTTTTTTCTGGTAAACCGGACGGTTATCCGTTTCCCTGCCGTACGGGAGATAATCCAAAACCCAAACCCATTCCTCACGGTCTTCGCGTCCGCTGTCGTGTTTGCGGTCTCCGTGGCGTCTGTGTTCAAACGTGGGGTCTGCTCTCGGTCTGTTCGGGACTTCATCTGTCATAATATACACTCTCCGTTATTGCTGCGGCCGATAAACAAATCCGGCCGACAAACGACGCTGACCGTGCTTAATAATGATAAAAATCAATTAAACCGTATCAGCCTGTTACATCAATAATTTAATTTAATTGCGGTTCTAAATATTATAGTTAAACGATTATATAATTAACACCTTGTGTTTTTTATTTTGTATTAAAAACGGATTAAAAACATATTTCCCTCACCGAAACTCAATTCAGGATTACAGTTTCAGTTTTTTTCTTTGATAATATAATTCAAGATGTGATGGTTCTATTTATACCTCTTCACATATAAATAAAAATCTCAAATCCGAACAGTTCCCCCGCAAAACAGAAGCAAAACAAAAAATGAAATATTAAAAATCCGAAACAAAACAGAAAATAAAACAGAAAATGAGACGAAACGAAACGAAAAATGAGACGGAAACGAAACAGAAAATGAGCGGGAAACGAAAGAGAAATGAATTCGATCATTGAATTGCTGCAGACATTTGACTTTGGGGTCATATTACAGATTTATCAAACCGGCGGAAATCCGTTATTAGATTTCATTGCCGTTCTTTTTTCATACCTCGGCACATTCCGTGCCGGCGCAGTCGTTCTGACAATCATTTTCGCGCTCAGAAAAGAAACGCGCCCCCTGGTATTCGTGCTGATTGTAACCGTATTGGTCAGCAGCGGAATTACCGGCATTTTAAAAGAAATCATTGAGCGCCCGCGCCCGTACGTCGAACTCGGATTAACGGCGGCAGACATGCTCGTGTCAACCCGGCCGCTCGGCTCGTTCCCGTCGGGACATACGACAACGGCATTTGCAGCGGCAACTGTTGCCGCCTATTATTTCAGAAAGTGGGCGTTTCCTGTTTTTCTTTTGGCCTGCATTGCCGGACTGTCACGGATTTATTTGCTGGTCCACTACCCGTCGGATGTGATTGCAGGCGCTGCTGTCGGCATCCTGTCTGCTGTGCTTGTCATTTATGTGTTTGAGCGGGCACAAGAGCAGGAACGAAGGCGAGAGCAAGAGCGGGAGCAAGAGCGGGAACAAGAGCAGGAGCGGCGGCGCGCGCGCGAAAGCAACGAATTTGAAGAAATCTAAAAACCGGCGGTCCGATTTCCTGTTTTAAGAAATGAATGAAACAAAGCGTTCGCTGTTTCAAAAAATTAAAATGAAAAATAAAAAAAGAATGAAAAAAGAAGTCTCGAATTATTCGAGGACTTCAAGAATGTGGGTGGTAATGTTTGATTTACCGCCGGTGCATTCGGATAAGGTTCTTCCGCAAACGTTGCAGACGACCTTTCTGCTTGCACTGCCGAAAATGATTTGTTCGTTTTCGCAGTCATTGCATTTGACGCGCAAGAATCTGCTTTTGGGTTTGTTTGTATAATCTGCCATTTGACTCACTCCACAAATTCGAATTTCTTTGCTCTAAAGCCTTTTCTCTGGTGCGCTTTTTTGCATTCTGTGCATCTGTATTTAAGCGCAACTTTCTTGGTCGGTTTGTCGCCGCCGGGAACTTTAGAGAATTTACCGGAGTTACCGATACCGGTTTGTCTTTTCTTTTGTCTGGCAATCATTGTAAGAGAGGAGGCTTTGCCTTTTTTGACTCTCTCCAAATCAACTTCCGTGTGCTTTTTGCAGAACGGGCAATAAGTTTTAATGGTTTTCGGCATCTTCATGATGTTTCACCTGCGATTCCTGTTAACATTCACGGGATAGGCCCCGCGAAATCAAATAAAGTATAAAAGGATCCGTTGTCGGAATGGATACTGTCGGCCGCGCGCTTTTGTTAAAACAATACGCCGGTTCTCACAATCAATATCGAGACGCACATCCGAGTCAAGACAAGAAGATGCAAATCATTTGACTTGCAACATCAGGACTCCGGATTGCCTTCGGAACTGCCGGTCATACCTAAGGCGACGCCGCGCTTAATCAGCAGATTTGCATTTGCAGCCGGCAATTCGACCACATCCTGCGCACGCAGCTGATAAGTACGTTTATCTTCGCCCATAAATTCAGGTAAATCCTTTAATATTCGGACAAGAACGTAATTCTCATTTATAAGATTTGCGGAAGTTTCCGCCGACGGGGCAGATGCGCCAGGAGATGAATTTGAAACAGAATCGGAGCCGGAACCGCCGAGGTTGGAATCGGAACTGCCGAGATTGGAACCGGAACTGCCGGGGCCGGAACCGGAATTGCCGGAGCCGGAACCGTCAAAACCCGAGTTTGATTCGGATTTTTGACCCGATTTTGATTCACTCTTTTGACTCTGTTTTTGAATCGGCATTTGGCCTTTGGATTCCGTTTTAAAAACGGGTTTATCGGCATCTTCGCCGTCCGCCAAATCCGCGAGAAGTGCGGCGCGTGCTTTTAAGATGGCCTGAAGAACATCTTCGTAAAGCTCCTGCTCTTCCGGGAGCAGTTTATCCAGATCTTTTTTCAAAAGAATATTTTTAGAATTTGTAAAAGCGCCTGAAGTTGCGCGCTCAACGACTTTTCCTGCGCGTTTCATGAAAACGGTTTCTGTGTCCGTCACAAGGCCGGAGAGTTCGTCTTCAAGCATTTTGTATTCAACAGAACGGGGACGGCCGATTTTCATCATCTCCGCTTCCAGTTCTTTGGCAGCGGTTGCCGCGGTTGAATAAAAGTCGGACGAAATCGGTTTTAAATCGCGGGTTTTTTCCCGGCGAACCGTTTGCTTGACCTCTTCGAGCGTTTTATCAATATCCATAATTTGCAACTCCCCTGCACATCAAGTATACAGCGGCGTATTCGGGAAGTTCGATGTTTCCCTCAACGACGGAAAATTCCTGCCCGTTCAATGAGAATGAGAACGGACGCTGAATTCGAACCTTCGTCGGCTTATCACCAAAAGCCAGCGAATCCGTCAGCGGATCGTAACCGGGCAGCTGTTCCAGCGACAAAGTCTGAACTTCAAATCCGGAACCGCCGTGAAGCGACCCCGGGAATCGAATCAGCCTTTTAATATCGCCCGTCACCGGCTCGTCAACACTTGCGCCGGCATCGACACCGAATTCTGCCACAGTTTTTTGAACAATATACTCAATAATGTTTTTAAACCCTTTCACATCAAAATCCAGACGGCCTTTTTCTAAAATGTCGTCAAGAACGGATTCGTCGGCGGCATATTCCGCCAGTTTTTTCAGCGTTGTGTCGCCCGCAATTTTATTTTCTTTCAAATCTTTAAACATTTCTTTTTTCTCTTTTTGAGATTCTGTTCTCAGATAATCCGTCACATAATTTGCAATGCGTTTTCCCCAGCCGTTTTCGTGTCCTTCCAAAACCCATTTCGTCGGGATTTTACCGCGCCGGCCCATGAATTCTTTAGAGCCCGAGCCGGTATCGCCGACCATGGCGACTTCTTTGAAGAAAAACTTGAAATCCAAATCGCGCCCGCTGATATAATTCACAACTTCACGGCGCTCGGCGCTGTCGAGCTGAGAAATTTTATCGTCATAAATGTGGAAGTGATAACCGCGCCCGCCCGAAAAAACGAGTTCAATATTGTTTTCGGAAAATCCGAAGTCATCGATCAGAAAATCGGCGAGTTTGAGCGATTCTGCTTTGACGTGATCCAGCATATCCGAATACGTCATCTTCGCGCCCGGCAGGTGGTCGGCGTCCAAATCGAAAATCAGATCAGCACCCTTCCAGCCCTTCTGGTCCATACGCGGCGCGCCCGGCATATCGTAATAGGCGACGGAATAATAGACGTGTGCCGGCGCCATGCCGATGAGATATTCGGAAACTTCGTTGAAAGATCCGAAATATTTGTGGCGCTTCATCACGACATCGGGCATCGGATCAAAAGAAATGAAACCCCATTCGCGGGATGTAAATGACGGCGGCATCTGAAGGTCTAAATTCTTGTAGTGCGATTGAAATTTCGCTTTTAAGAAACGCTTTGTCAGCTCGTCCATAGTGTGTCGTACCGCCTGAAAATTAAAAAATTACTGGTTTGAATTGTGTTGGTTTGAATGTGTTGGTTCGAATTTGATGTTTTGAAAATGCTTTAAGATTTACTTTGATTCCCTGAATCTCAAGATTTCAAACTCTGAATGTTGATAATATTTATAGACATTTTGTTATTATATATCTTTTAATGAAACAGGAAATGACGAGCGCCGATGTGGCGGCGATTGTTGCGGAATTAACGGCCGGCGAAACGACATTGCTTGACGCGAAAGTCGAAAAAATATATCAGCCGGACGAAAATGAAATCCGTTTAAATTTATTTGTCAGAGGCCAAGGCCGCGTGAATTTAATTATTGAAAGCGGCAAGCGTCTGCACATGAGCAGGTATCTGAAAGAATCACCGAAAGTGGCGCAAAGCTTCCCGATGCTTCTTCGAAAGTATATCATGGGCGCAAGAATCATTTCAATCGAGCAGCACGAATTTGACAGAATCGTTAAAATCGGCTTAATGCGCGGCGGCGAAGAAAGCATCCTGATTGCCGAACTCTTTTCAAAAGGCAATATCATTTTGACCGACAAAGAAGGAAAAATCATTCTGCCGATGAAGCCCGTCACGTTCAAAGAACGAAGAATCCGGTCCGGCGAAATTTACGAACTTCCGAAAAACCAAATCAATCCGATGAAAACAACAATCCCCGAGATGAAAGAAATTCTGTCGGCATCGGACAGAGACGCGATTCGAACACTTGCAAATCAGTTCAACCTCGGCGGCCTTTATTCCGAAGAAGTTTTCAAAAGATGCGACATCGATAAAACAAAACCGGCCGCCGAATTAACGGACGGCGAAATTCAAATTATTTACGACACAATCAATGAAATGCTCGACCCGATTCGAAACAGCAATTTCAGCCCGCGTTTGATTTTGAAAGAAAAGAAAGAAAAAGGGAAGTCGGATTCGAAAGAAAACTCAGAAAATCCGAATGCGGCTTTGGCTGAGGCGGGCGGCGCGGCAGCCGGCGGCAGCGCAGCAACAGCGGCAGATGACAGCAATGCGGCGGCGGCAGCAGCGGACAGCAATGCGGCAGCGGCAGTAGTAGTGGAGAGTAATGCGGCGGCAGCAGCAGGCAACAGCACGGAAACGGAAGGTAGCAGTGCCCCCGTTCGCGTAGCGAACGGATGTGATGAGAAAGAGCAGATGCATGCGGTAACAACGCCTGACTCTGCCGGCACAAGCACAGACAGCGCAAATACAAATGCAAGCAGCGCAGATGAGACCGGCAGCGCAGCAGCAGACACAGGCACACAACCAGAAACGCCTGAATTCGTCCTCCCCCCGAACATGGAAATCGCGGATGTTGTCGCTTTAGACTTGGCGCAATACAAAGACATGCCTTTCATCGCATTCAAAACATTTTCGGAAGCGCTGGACGAAGCTTTCGGCAAAGCCGCGCTGAAAGTGGTTGAAACGAAAAAAGAAGAAGTCAAGCAGGACAAAAAGCTCGGCATTTACGAGCGCCGTTTGAAACAGCAAACGGACACGATTGAGAAATTCGACCGCGAAATCGAAAAGAACACAAAAATTGCCGAGTCGATTTATTCCAATTACGCTTTCGTCGAGTCAATCCTGAATGTTTTAAACGCGTCGCGCGACAAAGGTTATTCATGGGATGAAATTAAGAAAATTATTGAAAACGCGAAAAAGGAAAATTCGAACGAAGCCGCGAAAGCAATCCTTTCGATTCAGCCGGCTGAGGCGTCTGTGACGGTGGATTTAAAAGAGTACAAAGCCGTCCTTGACATCCGGAAAACAATTCCTCAGAACGCGAACGTCTATTACGACCAGGCCAAAAAGTTTGAGAAAAAGAAAGAAGGCGCGATAAAAGCGCTTGCCGACACGCAGGCAATTATTGAAAAGAAAGAAAAGGAAAAGAAGGAAGACAAATCCAAAGGAACGGAATTCGTGCTCAAACGAAAGAAACACTGGTATGACCGCTTCAAATGGTTCATCTCTTCTGACGGCTTTTTGGTTGTCGGCGGCCGTGATTCCGATTCCAACGAAGAAATTTTCAAGAAATATATGGAAAAGCGCGACTACGTTTTCCACACCCAATATCCCGGCGCGCCGCTGACGGTTGTCAAAAGTGAAGGAAAAGAGGTTCCCGAAAACACGCTTTATGAAGCCGCAACGTTTGCCGTTTCCCACTCAACGCTTTGGAAAAGCGGCGGCGCATCCGGCGACTGTTACATGATTAAAGGCGACCAGGTTTCAAAAACGCCGGAAACCGGCGAATATGTCCCGAAAGGATCCTTCATCATCAGAGGCGAGCGCCGCTACTTTGAAGACGTGCCGCTCGAACTTGCCGTCGGCTTGGAATTCAAACCCGAAACCAGAGCAATCGGCGGCCCGATTTCGGCCGTCACGAAAAACGGTTCTTACGTTTGCGAAATTGTCCCCGGAAAATTCAATCAGAACGATTTGTCAAAGAAAATTTATCGCGCGTATACGGATTTAATCAAGGACCAGAAGTTTTTGAAACAAATCGCGTCTCCCGATTTGATTGCGATGGTGATGCCGCCGGGAGAGTCGGATATTCGGAAAGGTCCTGAGGGTGTGAAACAAAATCCAAAAATTGAAAATGAATAATCGGATTTTTCAAAGTTATGAAAAAGGCTGCAGCTCGCGCGCGGCAGCAAGCTTAAACAAATAAAAAGAATATAAAAGAAGGGAGATAAATTATGATTGGCGTAGAATTCGATATTATCGTAACAGATAGCATCAAAGCGTTGGAATTATATGAAAAAATCTTTGATGTTGAAAGAATCGAAAACACAAGTTTCGAAAAAGGATTAAATGAAGCCGTTTTCAAGATTTACGGCACACGATTCCATTTCCTGGATGAAAATCCCGATTACGGCATGATTGCCGCAAAACCCGAAGACCCGAAGCCGTTTTGGATAAATGTTCTTGTTCCCGACATTTCGGAGACGTTTGAAAAAGCGATGAATACCGATTGTACCGAAATTTCGCCGATTACGGAAATTGAAACGCACGGCGTTAAAACGGCGATGTTTTCAGATGCGTTTGGGATTGTTTGGCAATTGCATGAAATTGTTCGCGAAGTCAGTTTTGAAGATCGAATCAAAGCGGCAGAAAACAAGTAACATATTCAAAAAAATATATTCAAAGAAATTTGAAGCGGAAATGTTTGCTTTAAAAGAAGTGAAATGATGAGTGAAATTCTGGAATTTTCGAACAGAGCGATATTTCGCGAATGGCTTCAAGAAAACGGAACGAACAGTGAAGGCGTTTGGCTTCTTTTTGGGAAAAAGGGCGGACCGTTGACATTGACTGCGGGAGAAGCTTTGGAAGAAGCTTTGTGTTTCGGCTGGATTGATGGGCAAATGCAAAGTCTTGATGACACAAAATACAAGAAGTATTTTGCGCGCCGCACAGCAAACAGTAAATGGTCGGATAAGAATCGAACGTTGGCGGCAAAACTTGAAGAACAGGGTATTATGACGAAAGCGGGGAGTGAAAAAATTGCAGAAGCGAAGAAAAACGGACAGTGGAACGCTCCGAAATCACCGGCAATTTCAGAAGAACAAACCGAGATTTTATCGAATTTGCTTAAGAAATATGAACCGGCTTATACAAATTTTCAGGCGATGTCCCCTTCTGTTAAAAAGACGTATACTCGAGCCTATTTTGATGCAAAAACAGATGCAGGGCGGAACAAACGCTTATCGTGGATGGTTGAACGCCTGAATAAAAACTTAAAACCTATGTAAAAAGTAAAAAATGAATTTAAAAAAGTATAACGGACGATAAAATGAAAGTGCTCAAAAAAGATTTGAAAGGCAGAAGCGGCGAAATTTCACTTTTAGCGGAGACGCTGGAAGATCTTTGGCACTTGAAATACATTATCGATCCGAACGATTTGATTTTTGCGCTCACGAAAAGAAAGCCGGAAGGCGCGGGTGATAAGATTCGTCCGGAAAAATTGGAAAAAGTCACCGTCCGCCTCGGCATTCGCGTTGAAAAAGTGGAGTTTCACAAATTCGCAAACCGTCTGCGCATTCAGGGTGTGATTGAGCAGGGAATGGATGCCGGAATGCATCACACGCTCAACATTGAAGAAGGCATGAATTTGTCAATCATCAAAGATGAATGGAAAAACGATCAGCTGGAACGTATTAAGGAAGCGGAAATTGCCGGCAAGCGGCCGTCCGTTATTATCGCGGGAATTGAAGAGGGTGACGCCGACATCGGTCTTGTTCGCCACTACGGGATTGAGCCGTATTCCCATATTCGTCAATCATCCGGGAAAAGAGAAAACGGTCTTCGCGATGTTTTCTTCAAGGAAGTCGCCGACCAATTGAATTTCGTTTACGATGAAAGCGCCGCGATTATTGTTTGCGGCCCGGGCTTTACGAAAGATGATTTTATGAATTATTTCAAAAAGGCTTATCCGGAAATCGCATCCAAAACAGTTGTTGAAGACAGCTCGATGATCGGAATTCCGGGCTTTTTGGAAGTTTTGAAGAAAGGATCGATTGATAAAATCATGCAGGAATCACGTCTTTCCAGAGAAGCTTCAATGATGGATGACCTTTTGAAAGAAATTGCAATTGACGGCAAAGCGGCTTACGGGCCGGCGGAAGTGAAAACGGCGATTGATTACGGCGCGGTTGAAACGCTGTTGGTCGCCGATGAAAAATTGCGCGAAGAAAGAGAAACGGCAGAAAGCGCAAATGATTTGTCGATTGAAAAAATGATGAAAGACGTTGAAGCCGGACAAGGAAAAATCATTGTTTTCAGTACGGAATTTGAGCCGGGACAAAAATTAAATTCGCTCGGCGGGATTGCTGCGATTTTAAGATATAAATTGGCTCAATAATTGCCATTGGCATTACACTTTTTTTCTTTGCACTGCATTGTGGCAGGTGTTTGCGTTGCATTGTGGCAGGCGTTTGTACTGTGTGCATCATCTCATTTTTATCACATCCGCTCGCTACGCGAGCGTGGGCACAGATTACCTTACCGTTTCCGCTTGCCATTGCTACCTTACCATTTCCGCTTGCCACTGCTACCTTACCGTTTCCGCTTGCCACTGCGACCTTACCGTTTCCGCTTACCGCTGCTGTTTTACCGTTTCGCATGTGCCGCCGCGCGCGAGCTGCCTCAATTTTTTAAAACGACAAAAATGACACCCGTTTTTTGGAAGAAAGAATGAAAGAGAAAAGAAAGAAAATAGAAGAAAATTAAAAAAAGAAAAGAAATGAAAAAAAAGAAAAATCGGAATCAGAGATATTTCTGAATCTCTGTTTCGAGTTTATCTTTGGAGGTCAGGCCGACAAAACTGCTGACCATTTCACCGTCTTTTAAAATGGCAATCGTCGGGATTGCGTGAATGGAATATTGGCGCGCCAATTCCTGGTTTTCGTCGACGTCGACAACGCTGAATTTAACTTTGTCTTTGTACAAAGTTTCTAATTCTTCAATAATCGGTTTCTGCATTCTGCAGGGACCGCACCATGCTGCCGTAAAATCAATGATTTCCAAACTCATTTTTCTCACCTGTATTTTGTTTTTTATGTTTGTTTTTAATAAACTTGCGAAAATAAATTATGCCTCGCTTCTAAATAATCTTTGTGTCCGAAATGAAAATGAGAATTATGACAATTATTCACTTTTTTTCAGCACGCTCCAATACATGCATTCATCGGGCGGAATGGTCACAATGCCCGCGGCATCCGGATCGAAAACGGCATTGGCGTTTCGGATGAGCGCAAAGGGCGTGCTTTCGTTGCTTTCGCCCATCACGGCTTCGGCCGCAGACGCCAAATTGTCGGCAACGGCAACGCGCGTGACGGTCAGCGGGCGTCCGAACAGGTCTGTGTCGCCGCGCTTGTCAACGGTTGCCAAAAAGCCGGCGGCGCCGATTGCAACGCCCGTGCATCCGAGACGAAGCGGCTGTGTTCGGCTGTCGGCAATGATGACGCCGATGTGAACGCCGAATTCTTCGAAAACAAAATTCATAATCTTCTGCGCGCTTTTTGTCGGATTTTCGGGGTAAAAAATCACGCAGTCATCGGGCGCATTGGAATTGTCAATGCCGGCGTTCGGACAGAGCAAACCGTCTTTGAGCGTCAGCAAAACACCGAAAACACCGCCGAAAACAGCATCCGCCTCACGGATGACAAGTTCGGCTTCGCGGGCGTCAATCTGATACAATTTTTCGTACTCCAAAGCCTGCAGCCCCGGCCGAATATCAGACAAACAAATGACACGATTTTCCGCCGTCGCCAGCGCGGATTCGGCAACAGCGAGAATATCGTGTTCCTGCGGCAGAACAGAAGCATTCTGAAAAGCCGCTTTGATTTTGGAAAAGATGTCGTCTCCCGGATGGATTAAATCGCTTTTGAGGCCGAAAATTTCAAGCGGCTGCTTTTGAGATTCTGACATGAAAAAACCCTGAAATTTTAAAATTCAATATAATTCAATAATAGATTCAGTATAAGACAATGAAAAACACCATTCATTAAAAGAATTACGGAAAAATCAAACCTTGTTTTTCAAAATAAATGCAATTGCCGCCTGCCTCTGCGCACGCCGCGCAAATTCGGAAACAAATCAAAATCGGCCCCGGGAAATAAATTATGACAAAGACAAAAACAAAAAGTGAAAAAGGAATAAAAAACAGAAAAAAACAAAAAGAAATAAAAAAACAAAAACAGAAAAAAAGAAACAAAAACAAAAAAATCATTCAAGAATGTTTGCCTGCTTCAGAATCTTTTCGGTATAAGTATGCGCGCCGACCGGCATCATATGAACGCCGCGGCAAACCGGCTTTAATTGTTCGATTAATTCAGCGGCAATTGTCATGCCTTCTGCGACAGGATCAGCGGATGCAGCAACCCGTTCGTGGATTTCGGAAGGAATGGAAATGCCGGGGATGTTGTTGTCCATATAGCGCGCCATCTGAACCGAGCGAATCGGAATAATACCGGCAATGATCGGAACATCCGTGTCGACTTTTTCTAAAAATTCCTTAAATTTTTCAATGTCAAAAATCGCCTGCGTTTGAATAAAATCAACATCAAAGGATAATTTTTTCTCAAGTTTCATAATTTGCAGGCGCTCGTTCGGATCGGCGTTTGAGACGACGCCGACGCAGAAATCGGGCGTTCCGGAAAGGGAGTTGCCCGAAAAATCATATCCTTTTTTGAGCTGACTGATTGTTTTTAAAAGCTGAACGGAATCTAAATCGTAAACGGCTTTTGCCGTCGGGTGGTCGCCGCATTTCGGATGGTCGCCGCTCATCACAAGAAGATTCGGAATGCCGAGCGCCGCAGCCCCCAGCAGATCTGCCTGCAGACCGATTCTGTTCCGGTCGCGGCATGTCAGCTGCATCACCGGTTCGGAATACCCGTTTTCAATCATGAGGCGGGCAAATGCCAGCGAAGACATATGAAGCGTTGCGCATTGATTGTCCGTGACATTAATCGCGTCGACAAATCCTTGAATCATTTTCATATTTTCAATTGCCGGTGAAAAATCAACCCCTTTGGGCGGTGAAACTTCGCCGGTCACCAAAAATTGAGGTGTTTTTAATTTTTCCTTAAATGTGCTTTTCGAACCCATATGAACCTCGTTTTTGGAAATGATTGTTTTCGGAATTGCTTTTGACGCCATTCTATCCCTTTATAATTTTAATACAAACACACAAACAAAAACAGCCGTCACACTTTATGATTTTTCGGCATTTGAATATCCTGAAGCATCGGCATCAGATGAATCGAATCCATTTTCTTTTCAATTAAATACCAAACGCAGTCGTTTTCGCGCATAACTTCGCATTTGCCGTTTTTAGAGCCGCCGCACGGGCCGTTCATTTGTGATTTCGGGCAGCGCGAGGTCGGGCAGATGCCGCTGAAATCTCCGATGTTGCATTCCCCGCACATGACGCAAAGATTTTCGGACGGATTGACCCCTAAGCAACCGCCGAGTGACATCGTATCATTTGTCCCCGTCACGGGAACATCAGTTACGGAAGAAACAACAGATGTGCCGCTGCCGCATCCCATAACCAGAATGCAATCGGCGTCTTTGATTTTTTCGTTTTTCTCGACCAAATGATCGAACGAACGGACGCTGCAGGCTGCAGTCGGCATGACCCACCCAAGAATCGGGTGACCGGCCGTTGCCAAACGGTCGGCAAGCTCCAAGACTTCGGGTTCGCCGCCGGTTTTCATTTTTGCAGCGCAGACGTTGCAGCCGACGATGAAGATATTTTTGCGTCCTTCAACAAAAGGAAGGATTTCTTCAAACGGCTTCGTTTTCGTAATAATCATAATCTATCGAAATGGTTTAATTGAAATTGTTTTTGAAAATTACGGCAAGAAACATGTCATATGAGGCATGACAGAATCCGATAAACCGAAAATTCAGAATATCATGATATATGCTTTATTTCTATATAAAGTTAAAAGAAAGTCAAACAAAAAAACAAATAAAATATACACAAGGGTATAAAATTTCAAACAGGAAATTAAATGAATAAAACCAAAAACGACTTGGATTTTTTGAAGATTAAAAACAATCCCGAATTTTTGAATTTTAAAAACGACCCTATGCTTTTGAATTTTAGTAAATCCGCGGACCTCGCGCGCGGCACGGCGGCAGGAACAAAAGACAAAAACAAAAAAAGAAAACAAAGACAAAACAAAAAAAGAAAAAGAGAAGAAAATGATTTTTCATCTTCTTCAATCTTCAAATCAAAAATTCAATTTATTTGCGTCTCATGAACAAAGCGCCGGCAATGCCGATGCAGGCAATCAAACCGATAACGCCGACGCCCGGAATGCTGCTGTCGCCGTCTTCTGTGCTGCCGCTGTCATTGCCGCTGCCATTACCGTTGTCATTGCCGCCGGAACTTGCCGCAAGAACAGGCATAACATAAACGGCCTGATAGTTGTCGTCACCGATTTCGCCTTCTTGGTTAACGCCCATGAAAGTCCAGACACCTGCGGCGGTTACGCCTGCGGAAAATGTCGGATTCGAATTGGATTTAACGTGGAGAAGGGTATGAATTCCTGCGCCGTTTGCTTTCATTTGCGAGGGGGTGGTATAGATTGCCGCTTCGACGGGAAGCGGGTCAAGAACGTCTTTTGCATCTTCGACTTCCTGCGCGAAGAAACTCATGTTTCCGGCAAAAGTGAAATTCACAGATGTGCCTGCCTGAACGCCGCGTGCGTCTGTCGCGGGATAAAGAAGAACAGGAGCGCCGGTCTGAAGGCCGGATTTTTTAAGATTATCCCAGCCGGTTGAGCTGTTTCCTGCGTAAAGGACTGTAACGGATCCTCTTTCTCGGGTTTGCGCGCCGCTGTCATCATAGCCTTTCTGAGCGCTGTAAATGTAATAAACGCCTTCCTGATCAAGTTTGATGTTGGAAGAATACCAATTTGCGGTGACAAATGTGTCGTTTCCGAGATCGTAAGAAACATTTCCGGAAGAACGGGTCAGTCCCACGGGCGCAATCGTGCCGTTCGGATAAATGACCTGCTGAGTCATGTTGAATGTTTCGGCAATTTCGGCAAAATTGGATTCGGACGGATGGATGATGTAAAGATAAAGGTTGGCGGTGTCGCCGACGTTGTAATAGAAATTATTTGCCGTGGCGTTTACGGATTGAGCCTGGCTTGCGCCCGGCAAAACAATGACCGAGTGCGCTGCCGCCGGCGCAACCATAGCGAGCATAAACAATAAAACAAGTATCAATGAAAATATTTTTCTCATAAAATCAAACCTCTGTTTTTTAAAACGCAGTCAGACAAAATATCAAAATCAAAATGTCAAAACTTTGTAAAACTTTGTTTTAAATCAATCATATAAAAACACCGATTTTCAAACGGTAAAGACTGAGAAGGGGAAACTGAAGATGAAATGACTGAATTTACATATTATAAAATGACACAAACCCAAACATCTGTAAGATTTCACCCAACAACCTTGAAAGGTGAATTAAAATATAAATACATTGCCGAAAAATAAGCAAAAAATATTGATTTTAAAAATAAAAAGAAGAACAAAAGACATTAAAAATAATTAAAAAATAAAATATTAGCAAAAATAAAATAGAATAGAACTGAAAAATATTCGGCAAAAATGAACAAAGAAAACGGAAATTTAACAAAAATGAACGAAAGCGGTAAAAAGCGAAAAGATCCAAAAAACGAAAAATATTCAAAAAATGGCAAGCCGGCAAAAAGCAGAAGACTGCAAAAAACAGAAGATGCGGCAAAAGCCGCGGAACAAATCAAAACGATGACGGAAGCAAAGAAGTCAAATTGATCCCGATTGATTTCGAACGGCCCAAACAACTTTCATGGCTTCAGCCGTTTCTGAAACATCATGTGTCCGAACGATATGGCCGCCTTTGTAAGCGGCGATGGCTGCCGCGGTCAAACTCGGGATTAAACGGTCTTCGGCGGGTTTTTCAACGGCCGAATTCAAAAAAGATTTCCGGGAAACGGCAATTAAAACCGGCATATTGAAAACGCTGAACTTTTCAAATTGATTGATGACTTCAAAATCATATTCCGCCGTCTTTTCGGGAATCCAGTGTCCGATTGCAGGATCGAGAATAATTTTGTCGGATCCGATACCTGCGTTTTCGGCAATCGAAACGGCATTGGACAAAGCCGACATGACCGCGTCCATGCCGAGCGGGTCGCCGGGGATTTTTTGCGTCGCCATCAAAACGGTACAGGCGTCGTGATCGGCGATAACGCTTCCCATCCGGTCATCCGCTTTCAGTCCGGAAATATCGTTAATAATTTCGGCGCCGCGGTTTAAAGCGCCTTCAGCGACATCGGCATACATCGTGTCAACAGAAATCGGAACGGAAATGTTTCCCGAAAGTTCTTCCAGCGCGGCAAACAAACGTTTTTTCTCTTCTTCCACGCTGATGACTTCGGCCCAAGGCGACGTGGAGCGCGCGCCGACATCCAGCAAAGACGCGCCGTCATCAACCATTTTTTGCGCCGCTTCCAATATTGAAAAAGAATCGCGGACAGAATTTTTGTAAAATGATTCCGGACTCAGATTCAAAATACCCATCACATGCGGCGGCTGATTTCCGCCGAAAGTTAAACCGCACATTTTTACCGTAAAAGTCATGAAAACACCAAAATCATTTCAAAAATAACATCTGCCGATTACTGCTAATTATCCGTCAATTATCTGCCGAATTGTCTGTCAATTATCTGCCGAATTGTTATTTCTATTATTTCCATTATTTGCCATTATCTGCCGAATTGTTATTTCTATTATTTGTTTTTCGTTTCCGCAATCATTTCCGCGCATTTGACAACGTGCATCATTAAAATTGCAATCGTCATCGGGCCGACACCGCCGGGAACGGGTGTGATGAGAGAGGCTTTTCGGATGACATTTTCAAAATCAACGTCGCCGTAAGTGCCGGTTGAATCCGTCGTAATGCCGGCATCAAAAACAGCAGCGCCTTCTTTGACCATGTCTTCTTTAATCAAATGCTTAACACCGGTTCCGACAACCAGAATATCGGCTTCTTTTGTGTATAATTTCAGATCTTTCGTAAAAACGTGGCAGACGGAAACGGTTGCATCCCGATTGAGAAGCATGGCCGCCATCGGCTTTCCGACAATATTGCTGTGGCCGACGACAACAGCGTTTTTGCCTTTGATTTCCACATTGTATTCTTCCATGAGGCGGATGATTCCTTTCGGCGTGCACGGCACAAGACCTTCTTCGTTAATCATCAAATTGCCCATGTTAAACGGATGGAAGCCGTCGGGGTCTTTCATCGGTGAAATCGCGTTCATAATCGTCTGCGCGTTGATGTGCGCGGGCAGCGGGAGCTGAACCAAAATGGAAGAGACGGTGTCGTCTTCGTTTAAACCGTGAATGAGATCCAGAAGTTCGGTTTCGGAGATGTCTGCTGGCGGCAAACAATCTTCCGCAGCAATCCCGACGCGTTCGCATGCCTTGTGTTTCATGCGGACATACATTTGAGATGCCGGATTGTCGCCGACCAAAACGGTCACGAGTTTCGGCGTGATTCCATTGTCTTTGAGTTTTTGAGCGGCAGCGGAAGCTTCAGCTTCGACTTTTGCGGCGACGGCTTTTCCGTCAATAATTTTGGAAGTGTCAATATCGGACAAAAAATCACCTTAATTTTGTAAGAATTTGATGTAGAATTATTTGATGTAGAATTATGTAGAATTAATGTAAAAATTTGATGTCGAATTTGATGTTGAATTTGATGAAAGAATTGAATTATTGATAAAATTGAATATTTGATGTAAGAATTGGATGAGCGTCCGTCGTTAGAAATGTAAAAGACCAAAATCGAAAAATACAAAAAAGGCCGGAAAGTTCCGGCCGAATAGTATAATGTTATAATATGATAAATTCAAGAATTGAACGAAATAAAAGAATTATTTGTAAACGGGGAAGCGTTCACAAAGGTCTTTGATTTCGAGTCTGATTTTCTCAAGCTCGGCATCGTTTCCTGCATTTTTGATGGTGCGGGAAATGGCGCTGCCGATGAATTCCATTTCGGTTTCCTTCATGCCGCGGGTCGTGGCTGCCGGTGTTCCGACGCGGATGCCGCTTGCGATGAATGCTTTTTGTTTGTCGAACGGAATGGTGTTCATGTTCAGAACAATGCCTGCTTTGGCACAGGCCGCTTCGGCATCTTTTCCGGTGATGTCAAAAGACGTGAGGTCGATGAGCATCAAGTGGTTGTCGGTGCCGCCGGAAACAATTCTGAAACCGTTTTCGGAAAGTGTGTCGGAAACGACTTTGGCGTTCTTGACGGTTTGGAACTGGTCTTTCTTGAAGTCTTCGGATAAGGCTTCTTTAAAAGCAACCGCTTTGGCCGCGATTGTGTTCATCAAGGGACCGCCCTGAATGCCCGGGAAAACGGATTTGTTAATGGCTTTTGCGAATTCTTCTTTGCACATGACCATGCCGCCGCGCGGGCCGCGAAGTGTTTTGTGCGTTGTTGTCGTCACGAAGTCGGCATACGGAACAGGGCTCGGGTGCGCGTCTGCAACAATCAGGCCTGCGATGTGCGCGACATCGGCGAGCAAATAAGCGCCGACAGAGTCCGCAATTTCTTTGAATCTTTTGAAGTCGATTGTTCTGGAATAAGCGGATGCGCCGCAGACAATCATTTGCGGTTTGTGGTCTTTGGCGAGCTTTTCCAGTTCGTCGTAGTCGATCATTTCGGTTTCACGGTGAACGCCGTAAGGAACAATGTTGTAAAGCTGTCCTGAAAAGCTGACCGGGCTGCCGTGGGACAAATGGCCGCCTTCGGAAAGGTTCATGGAAAGAATTGTGTCTCCCGGTTTTAAAACGGAGAAGTAGACCGCCATGTTGGCGCCGGATCCGGAGTGGGGCTGGACATTGACATGGTCTGCGCCGAAAAGTTTTTTGGCGCGCTCAATTGCCAGATTTTCAGCTTCATCGACATACTCGCAGCCGCCGTAGTAACGGTTTCCGGGGTAGCCTTCGGCGTATTTGTTGGTCAAAACGCTGCCCATGGCTTCCATGACGGCTTTGCTTGCATAATTTTCGGAAGCGATCAAGTCCAAACGTGTTTCCTGGCGGTTGAGCTCGCGCTCAAAAACAGCCGCCATATCGGGGTCTTCTTTTTGAATGTAAGACATAAACATCAATTCTCTCAATAATTAAAATAGATTTACAGAAATTTCCGCCGCCGCTTTTCAAGCAACGCGGAAAAATGAAACTCGTTTGTAAAAATTGATTAAAATATAAATAAATGACCGCAAAGAAAAGCGAATTTTTTGATAAAAATCAAAAAATAAAATGGAACGGAATTTTTTGAAAAACGGGGATGCGGTTTTCAAAGATCAGAAAAATGAGACGGCTCGCGCGCGGCGCGGTGCCGCTGCCGACCGTGGGCGGCAACGGAAACGGCGAGGTAGCAGCGGCAAACGAAAACAGGAAGGCAGCAGCGCCCCGTTCGTGAGAGCGTTCGGCTGTTCAAAACAAAAAAGATGTTTGTGCGAACACACCTCTGTCGGCTAACAGAACCGGAAAAATGAAAAATAAAAGTGAAAATGAAAAATGAAAAATTAAAATGAAATAAAATAAATAAAAAATCAAATCGCTTCATATGTTTTTTTCATCAAAAGCGCGTCTTCTTCAATATTCGGGCTTTCGCAAATAATCGTTCCGCACGCTTTGAATTCTTTGAAAACTTTCATTAAATCCTTGTAATTCATATCGGATTCTTCCAATATCAAATGATTTCTTTCGCCTTTGGCCGTGTATTCAATGCCTGAAATGTGGCAGTGCATTGTTTTAAGTCCTTCTTTTCCGAGCGTTTTTTCGATTTTTTCAAAGATCTCAACAAACTCGCCGTAAGTATTGTGCTTGCCGTCGCGGGCATGAACATGTGAAAAATCAATGCAAGGCAAAACGCCGTCAATGCCGGCAGAAATTGAAAGGAGTTCGTCAATGTCGCCGAACTGCGTCGCTTTTCCCGTTGTTTCGGGACGAAGCGTGACGGGAATGTTTTCGTCTTCCAATCGGGCGGCAAGCGCTTTGAGAAGGTCAAAAACGCGATCGTAAACAATCTTGTGATCATCTTTCAAATAAAAAGCCGGGTGGAAAACAATGTTTGTCGCCGAGCAGATATTTCCGATTCGAGCGGAATCGTAAATGCGCTGAACGCTGGCATCCAGCTTCTCTTTTTCAACCGCGTTGAGATTAATGTAATACGGACCGTGAACGCTGAGGGCAATGTTTTCTTTGGCGGCAACGCCGCTGACTTCTTCGGCTGTTTTTTCGCCCATCCGGACGCCCTGCACGAATTCCAGCTCCATACAGTCCAGACCGAGCTCGCGGACGCGGGCGATGCCGTCAACGGTGCTGCGCCCTTTGGAACTGACGGGAACGCCGGCGGTTCCGAACAGCAGTTTGTCATGCAATTTTAATTTCTTCGTATTGACCATTTTATCCCACAATCCCGAGGTGGTGCGTGATTTCTCTGCGTTTGTTGAATGAAATCTTTTCTTCAACCAGTTCCAGGAAGCTTTCCATGTCTTCTTCGTCCAAACTTGTGATTTCTTCTTGATTGGACAAAACCAAATCCGCCAGATATTCGACTTCATCGGCGTCCAATCGGGAAAGCCGTTCCCGGAAGTCTTCGGCGCTTTCGGCAAACCGGTGAGAGATCGGTCTTAAAATAAACGGAAAAGAATGCCCTGCCCCCGAGTCCGTGCTGCCGCCGGCTTCGGGCGCCAATTTGTTAAAAATCTGATTGTCTTTCTCGGAAAAAACACGTCCCATAGAAAACGCCTCCTGTTTTTATGATAATGATGTAAATAAAAATGGGATTCGACACTATATTAATATTTCATTTTTGATTTTATCTTAATTTCATTTTGATTTTTCACTTTCGTTTTCATCTTCAATTTCGTTTTATTTTTCATCTTCAATTTCATTTTAAAATTTCACTTTCGTTTTCGAATCTTTCAATTCTTTTTTTGAAGATGTCCTTCCCGGTCGATTTCGCCGTTGTAAATCCGTGTCGTTGATATCGGAACCGTATCTTCGGCCAAAACAAAATCAACGACTCTGACAGTCAATTCGGGCAACCCCGAACCGCGGCGAATTTCATTAATTTTTTCGGCGCCGGGAACTGTTTCCGGCGAGACGACAATATAATCATAATCGCCCGAAACGGCAGGGCCGAACGGGTCGTTCAGCCGCGTGATTAAATAACAGTCTTTCGGAAGTGAAAACTGATCCAAAAGTTTTGAGATAAAAGAGTTTAATTCGGCTTCGCGGGACGCATAATCGGCAACCGTGTGATTTTTGGAAGCAGCCATCTCATCCGATGTCAGGCCGATATGAACAAATCCGCCGCCGTTTTCTTTTAAAATTCCAAACGCCTCTTTGAGCAATTCGGAATGACCGGCATGCAATGATTCAAAAGTTCCGCCTAATACGACTCTGACCATAAACAAAAAACAGCGCACGGGATTATTAAACTTTTGGCATTTTTCAATTTTCTGTTTTTGTTTTTCCATTTCCGTTTTTTCGTTTGTTATTTTTGTTTTCAATTTTTGTCTGTTGTTTTTTCATCTTCATTTTTTTGTTTTTGTTTTTTCATTTTCGTTTTTCTGTATTTGTTTTCATCTTTCTTTTATTGTTTTTCATTTTCGTTTTTCAGTCATTGTTTTCATTTATTGTTTTCAATTTTTGTTGTTTCAATTTATATTTGATAAATAAATCATAAACTGAAATATTTAAAAAAATTGAAATAGACGGCCGTGTATGCAAAGAAGGAATGAAAATTAAATGACTCAAAATCGCGCAAATTTTGAGTCATTTTAAGAAAATAAATCGTCCCGAGCATTTTGCCGATTTTGAAAATGTTTGAAAATCGAATACTTTCACTTCGCTTACTTCGGCTATTTATAAAAAATCGGTGTTTTAAGGCTTACAATGCACCCGTATCACTAAAATCAAACATAATTCAGGTATTCAATAAATTATCGGAATTGACAATTTTCAGAATTATACTTATAAAACTAAAACAATTCATTAAAAATCAAAATCAAAAACTGTGCATCTGTAGGAGAAAATAACATGACTGAAATGCTTTTAGAAGATCTTCCCGGCGTCGGTCCGGCAACCGCTGAAAAATTAAGAGAGGCCGGCTTTAACTCCATTGAAGCCGTCGCCGTCGCGTCCCCGGCAGAACTCGGCGCAACCGCCGAAATCGGTGAAGCGACCGCCGCCAAAATCATCAACGCCGCCCGGCAGGCAGCCGACATCGGCGGTTTTGAAACGGGAGACATGGTCTTTGAAAGACGCCAGCACATCGGAAAAATCAATACGGGATGCATTGAATTCAACGAGATGATGGGCGGCGGCATTGAAAGTCAGTCCATCACCGAAATTTACGGCGAATTCGGATCTGGAAAAACACAAGTCGGACACCAGCTGGCCGTCAACGTCCAGCTTTCCCCCGAACAGGGCGGGCTCGGCGGCTCGGTCATCATTATTGACACGGAAAACACATTCCGTCCCGACAGAATTCAGCAAATGGTCGAAGGCAAAGCCAACGAGCTCGGCATTGAATTGGATTACGAAGATTTCTTAAAGAACATTCACGTCGCCCGCGCCTTTAACTCCAACCACCAGATTTTGCTTGTCGATTCCGCGATGGATCTTGCAAACGAACTCAAAGATTCCGACAAACCGGTCCGTCTTTTGATTGTCGATTCATTGACGGCACATTTCAGAGCCGAATACATCGGCCGCGGAACACTTGCCGACCGCCAGCAGAAATTAAACAAACATCTGCACGGCCTTCAGCGCTTTGCAAACTTAAACAACGCAGCCGTTTTGGTCACAAATCAGGTTATGTCCAAACCCGACGCATTCTTCGGCGATCCGACAAAACCGATCGGCGGACACATTCTCGGCCACACCGCAACATTCAGATTATACATCCGCAAATCCAAAGGCGACAAGAGAATTGTCAAATTGGTCGACTCTCCGAATCTGCCCGAAGGCGAAGCGGTCTTGTCCGTTACAAGAGACGGCATTGTTGATGCGTGATTTAAAATTCACGCACACTTTCTTTTTTTAATGAAAGCGGTTTACCGCTTTCATCTTAATCACCACTATCATTATAAAAAACGGAGAAAAACGATGGAAATATTCGGAACTAATGGAAAAATATATTGCACAGCTAACAAACACCATGTTATTGCTGGCGAACTCATAAATTTAAGAGCAGAAACATATGAAAGATTTGTACAAATTAATGTGATTGGACAAAAAAAACCAGCTTATAAATCCATTGGATTTGATTGTTCTGGAGTTATAACATTTGAATATAATCAATCCTATCTAAGTGGTAAAATAGAGGATAAAATTCAAAATTATTTCGAAATTGAGATTGACGATGAGTTATCAGGAGAAAGATATATTTTACGAAATGTCATTTTTGATACGATAAACCTTTTATCATTATTACAAAAAAATATAGAGTTTACATTTGATGATTATGAAATAGTATGAGTTATTTTATTGTTACTCAACTATTCGTTATTTCTTTAAATTTCAAAAATCCTTAAAATATTTTATATAATCCAAGCACCAAGACAGTACATCATGTCTCCGGAAGAACTTGCATTATTTCCTTTTTTAACGGAAACATCGGAATATGTCGAGGAATTGGATTTTTCGCTCGACTCGCTGATGACTTCCATCGCTTTTGAGTCCGTCAGAAGGCGCGGCTTTGAGCGTGTCATGCAGGCTTTTGAAGGAGAAGTTTCAAAACCGTCTTTCGGAAACGACAAAGAAGTTTTGTCGGAATTGCTGTCCTATCCGTATGCGCGCATTCTGGTTTCCTGCGTCAGCGAACCTGCTTTTACGCGCCGTTACGCATTGGCTGAGGCAACCGCCGCGCATTCAATCATGAAAAAAACGGTTGAAAAAGATCCAGATTTCGTTTTGGACATCGGCCGTGATTTCGGTATTTCCGCCGCTTTGTCTGACGAACACATCCGCATTTATTTTTCGGACTACATTCGCTATTCGCTGTCGATGAAAGATCTTTCCTGGAAATTGATTAACCGCCATATGGAACACGGGTATGTCACCATTCAGCGCGAAGAATTCGCCCGTCTGCTTCAGGAAGCGATTCGAAAAAGAATCGAAGGATCTTTGCCGGTTCCCGAAATTCCCGATGAAATCCGCGAAGCTTGTGAATCGCAGGTTGCCGAATTGAAAGCCAAATATGAAGAACAGCGTCAAAATCTCGGCGATGCCGATTTGGGCGAAGTCGATTTTTCCATGTTCCCGCCGTGCATCAACAAAGCGCTTTCAAACGTCAGAGAAGGTGTCAACTTGGCGCACTCCATGCGTTTTGCGCTTGTGTCGTTCCTGCTCAACGTCGGCATGCAAGTCGACGACGTCGTCAATGTTTTCAACATCTCTCCCGACTTCAGCGAAGAGAAGACGCGCTACCAAGTGGAGCACATTGCAAACAATCAGTATAAAACGCCCGCCTGCGCGACAATGCAGACGTACGGCAACTGCGCCGGCAGGGATAACATGTGCGCCAAGATTCGCCATCCGCTCGGTTATTACAGTGCTTTAAAGTTTTTGGCGGCGAAGCGGCAAGCCGAAGAAGAAAAGTTCGGAAAGGACGAAGAAACAGAAAGTAAAGAAAAAACTGAAACAGAAACTGTTGAAAACACAACTGTTTAAACTCGTTTTAGAAACGAAATTAATAAATTGTAAATAGGCGGCATATATGTTTTATTTTTGAGAATATTAATCCAAATTTTAAAGGAGGAGAAAGTCTGTTAACTGTTAAGTATTCTATTTTTAAAAAGAATCTCAAAACATATTTGGATGAAGTCAATAATAATTCTAAAATAATTATAATAACCCGAAAAAACAACAAAAAATCTATACTTATGCCAATGGAAAAATATAACGGCATAATGGAAGAACAGAGAAGATTAAAAAATATAGAATATCTAAGAGACTTGGACGAATCCATTCAACAAATTGAAAACGGGAAAGTTGTTCCCAAAACACTTGAAGAATTGCAAAAGCTTGCGGCCTGTTTTGAAAATGAATGATTTTTGTTTTAAATATCATTTTCTCTATTCTTTTTTTAATTTATTTCCTCTTATTCACTCTGCATTTTTCAACAAAATCTTCAATCGGGAAAGATCCCGGATGCATTTGCATGTATCCTGCCAGCACATTGTATTCGTGCAAGCCGTCTTTTTTATCCGCAATGCCTTTTCCGCGAAGCATTTCATAAGCAAATTCCGCATCTTTTGAGGGGTCTGTCACGGAATAATGGAATTCGTGCGCGCGGATGTTTTTGGTTCCGAAATCGGATGAGAGCGGTTTTGCTTCGGCGTAACCGAGACCTTGAAGTCTTTTCGTAATTCTGGATTCGGCCGGAAGAATGCCGGCCATTTTGAAGGTGCCGTCTTCGGTTTCGTAAGATTCGCAAAGGTAGGACAAACCGGCGCCTTCGCCGAACATCGGAACGCCGTCGGCAGCCAAATCTTTTAATTTCTTTGTCGTTGATGATTCTGAAAGTTCTTTAATATGGAATTCGGGGTAGCCGCTTGCAAAATAATAACCGTCGGCCTCGGGAAGCTCGCCGGCCGTCGGACTGAAAAATTCAAGATGTGCGCCGGCATTTCTGAACGCGTCAAACATGGCCGGATAATGGAAGCAGAAAGACGGTTCGCGGGCAATGCCGATTGTCACATCTGTTTCTTTGGGTTTGATTTCTTCGGGTTCGGGACGTTCTTTTTCATAGTCGGCGGCGATTTGAAGCATCAAATCAATGTCCATGTTTTCTTCAATAAATTCGGCCAGCTGCGAATAATCCAAATCTTTTTCTTCCGGCAAATGAAGCCCCATATATCTTTCGGGAACGGCAATGTCGGGATTTCTCGGAAGTGCGCCGACAATCGGAATTTTGTCATCAAGCGCGCCTTTGATGAGTTCCAAATGTCTGGGACTGCCGATCTTATTGAGAATCACGCCGGCGATATGAACATCGGGATCGAATTCGGCGAATCCTTTCAGCATTGCGGCGGTGCTTCTTGACATACCGTGTGTGTTGATGACCAAAAAGACGGGGATATCCAGTGTTTTGGCAACGTGGGCGGCGCCCGAAATTTCGGTGGAATCCATGCCGTCAAAAAGTCCCATGACGCCTTCGACAATGGAAATGTCAGATCCCTTTGACGCGCGCATAAATTGGTCGACAACGGCATCGGTTCCCATCATATAGGTGTCCAGATTGTATGACGGGCGGCCGGAAATAACGGCATGGTAAGCAGGATCAATGTAGTCGGGGCCGGTTTTAAATCCTTGGACGGCTTTACCGCGTTTTTTAAGCGCTGCCATGAGGCCCATGGAAGAGGTTGTTTTTCCGACGCCGCTGTTCGTTGCCGCAATTAAAAATCCTTTGGTCATGCTTTCACCCGTTTGTTTAAAATTTAAAATGACTTAAAATTTAAAATGAATTAGATTAAAGTGGATTAAAATGAATTGTAATCGTTACTGAAAGAAACATTCGCGATTCGAACAAATAAGTATTTCCCCTAAAGAAAAGAAGAAGCTGTTTCAAGATAATTGACTTTTCTGAGACAAAATTCAAAACAATTATGCATAGAAGTAATAATTCCCGGGAATCAAAATTAATTGGTCAGATTAATAATGATGAATTTGTCATTTTATTTTTGCCGATTTGAGAAAATATAATTGTATTTTGATAAATCAATCTAATTTGTTTTTAAACGGCTGAATTTGAAATTTCAATGATTTCTGTTAGAAAGGCGGCATTCTTCTGATTGCACTGTCAAGTTCGATCAGGTCCCGCATATGCATCCGTTTCTTTTTAGAGCAGCCGTTCGCTTGCGCGAACGGAGGTACAGATTACCTTCCGGTTTCCGTTTGGGTCTGCTGTCTTCCTGTTTCCGTTTGCTGCTGCCGCCGGCGCGCGCGAGCCGTATCAATTGAAGAAAAAATGAAAAAACGGACCACGTTTTTGATAAATAAATGAAAAAAAGAAAAAGAAATTGAAAAAGAATAAAAAAGAAATTGAAAAAGAAATCTTTAAAGATATCCTTTTTCTTTGAGCAGTTCGGCGTTCAAAACGCTGGCGCCGGCGGCCCCGCGGATGGTGTTGTGGCCGAGCGCGACATAACGGATGCCTTCTCTGATTCTGCCGACAGACACGCTCATGCCTTTGCCCATGTCGCGGTCGAGTCTCGGCTGCGGGCGGTCCAATTCGTCGCGGACGATAATCGGATGCTTGGGCTCGGTCGGGAGGTGCGAAAGTCCGGGATCGAATTTAAGGAAAGCGTCGCGGACGGTCTCGGGTTTCGGATTGTCTTTGAGTGTCGCCCAAACCGCTTCGGTGTGGCCGTCGATGACCGGCACGCGGTTGCAGGAAGCGCTGACTTTGAAGGGCGCATTCTTGACTTTGGCGCCGTCGAATTCGCCGAAGATTTTCAAGGTTTCGGTTTCGATTTTTTCTTCTTCGCCGCCGATGTAAGGCACAACGTTGTCGTAAATGGACATCGCGTAAATGCCGTTGTAGCCGGCGCCCGAAATGGCCTGCATGGTTGCGACATTGATATTTTCAATGCCGAACTGAAGCAGCGGCTTTAAGGTGACCGCCATCATGATGGTGGAACAATTCGGGTTGGTAATAATGCAGCCGTCCCATTTTCGGTTCTTCTTTTGAACGTCAATCAAATCCAAATGGTCGGGATTAACTTCGGGAATGGCGAGCGGAATGTCTTCTTCCATACGGAAGGAGGAAGCGTTGCTGGCAACAACAAAGCCTTCTCTTGCAAAAGCCGGCTCAATCGTCATGGCCAAATCCGCGGGCAATGCGGAAAAGACAATGTCTGCGTCAATGTTTTTCGGATCGATTGTGACAACTTCAATGTCTTCGACAGATTCCGGAATTTCGGTGCCGATTTTCCAGTCGGCAACGTCGCCGTATTTTTTGCCGGCGCTTCTCTCCGATGCCGCAAGAGCCGAAATTTCAAACCACGGATGGTTGTCCAATGCCTGAATAAAACGCTGGCCGACATTGCCGGTCGCGCCTAAAACACCAACTTTAATTTTTGCCATTTCTGAAAACCTCAATTCAATGATTACAAACGAATCGTTTAAACACTCAATAAAATTGAAGGGATTATTAAAGTTTCGCTGGCAAAAAGAAAATAAAAACAAACGAACGAAAAAACGAAAAAAACAGCAAAAAGAAAACGGAAAAACAACAAAAAGAAAACGGGAAAAACATCAAAAAGAAAACGGAAAAATAAACAAAACTGAAATTTAAAGTGATTCAAGAATGAATCATCTTTAAAATCAGCTTTCTGCAATTGCTTCAGCCGGGCATGCGGAAATACAGTTGCCGCAGTCGGTGCATGCATCTTTGTCAATAACGGAAATGCCTGCATCGTCCAATGTAATGGCACCTGACGGGCAGTCATCAACACAAATACCGCATCCGGTACATTCAGATCTGTTTACAACGGGTAACATTTTGAATCCTCCAAATAACTTGAATTGTTCGAAAAAACAGATTTTTCAAACAAAGTAAGAATAAAACGAAAAAATACTATAAAAGGATTTTCACAAAAATGTATCGGGCGGCTTTATTTTTGTTGACGAAACGAAAAAACAGCGGATAAACAAAAAATATTTGCATTAACGAAAGAGAAAAGAAAGTGCGATTCGCCAAACGAAAATGAATCAAAATGAAAGTAAAACAATAATTGTAAAAATCCTGCAAAATTTTGTAAAATCTTCTGAAATTTGAAAAATATTGTAAAAATAAACAAAAAAAGCAGACAAAAGTCTGCGTTTAAATTAAAAAAAGACTTACAGCGTAATGGCCGCAACAGGGCAAACGTCAATACAGGCGCCGCATTCAACACATGCGTCCGCATCGACGGTGGAGATTCCTTCCGCATCCAGGCTGAGCGCCTCGGACGGGCATTCGTCAACACAAAGGCCGCAGCCTGTGCATTCGTCTCTGTCAATAATCACTGCCATGATTTTTCCTCCGGTATATGAGAATTAAAATTAATTTAATCAATAACAAAATTGTATAATCCAAATTCGTTTTTCATAATTTTCATTCGTTTTTATGAACACTGTAAAATGCATTCATAAACAAGATAATGACTGAATTGAAATATATATCTTTTGAAAAAAGAAAAAATAACGGCCGCTTTTACTTGTCATTGACCAGGAAATCAAATCGTTTTCCGGTATCCAGATTCAAGCCGACAGAAAAAAAACAAACGCCGCCGCCTTCAACATGAACGCGATGCACTTTCCAGTCTCCGACCGGCCGGCAGAAGAAATTAATCCAAAGGCATCTGTCACCTTTTTCATTTGTAAAAGGAATGTATTGGCGGTAATAACGTTCAAGTTCAATAAAAAGGTCCGTCTGCGCCCAATCCGACGCCGGGTTTTCCGCCATAAAAGTCACAAAATCTTCCGTTCGTTTTTCATTAAAAACGGCGACGGCTTTTTCCAAGAGCGGCTCGGCCGTTTTCAGCTCGCCGGCATCCGTCTCCCGAGATTCGCTCTGCAGGCGGTAGCGGACAGGAAGTTCCGAAAACGGAAGAACAATTGATTTGGAATCAGTCATAAAATCCCCGATTTGTGAATTTATTTTGTGAATTTATTTTGTCAATTTTTTCTTTCATCCGATCTTTAAAATGAGATGAAATGAAATGAGATGACATGAACCGCCGTTATTCAACAGACGGCTCGGATAATTCTTTTTCAGTCACCAGCACTTTATCGATACGCGCCGAATCCATGTCAACCACTTCGATTTCATAATGAAGCCAATCGAATTTATCGCCGGCACTCGGGATTTTTCCGATTCTGTCCAAAATCATGCCGCTGAGCGTGTTGTAAGAATATTCGTTTCGGAAATCCAAAAGGTCGAAATATTCCAGGAAATCATAAAACGGATACTGGCCGTCAATCAGCCAGGAATTCGAATTGCGCTGAACAATTTCATATTCCTCGTGCGCGGGGCGTGTGGCCGCGTCGCCGACAAGCGCTTCGAAAATGTCGCTCAGCGTGACCAAACCCAAAATGCTGCCGAATTCGTCGGTAATCAATGCATATTGGTTTTGAGCTTCACGGAAATTTTCAAGAACGGAAAGAATTGTCATGTTTTCCGGCAGGAAATTCGCAGACTTCATGACATTTTTAATGCTGAAATCCGGACGATTTATCTCGCCGATAAGCTCTTTGACGGGCAGAACGCCGAGAATATTATCAATTCCGCCGTCGGTTACGGGATAAACGGAGTAAGGCGTTTCTTCAATTGTTTTGAGAACTTCAGGCTGAGAAGCCGAAACATCGATTGAAATAATGTCATTTTTGTGCGTGATCAAAGAACTGATTTTGCGGTCGTCCAGACTGAAAATGCGTTCGACCAAATCCTGTTCGGTTTCGTCGATTGCGCCGCCGTCAATGCCTTCCTGAACGATGGCAATGACATCTTCTTCCGTTGTTGCCGGCTCATACGGTTTAATGCCGAAGATTTTACCGACCAGATTGGCCGAACCGTTGACGAACCAGGAAACCGGTGACAAGATTTTTGAAAGCAAATTCATCGGCCTTGAGATAATGCTTGCAATTAATTCGGGCCGAGAATAGCCGATTTTCTTCGGGATCAACTCTCCGAGAACGATTAAGAAATAAGTGACAATTAAAACGACAATCAAAACAGCAAGCGGAAGAGCATAAAATTCAGACACGCCGACGTTTACAAGAATGTCGGCCAAGTCTCCGGAAAGCGAAACACCGGAATAAATACCGAGAAAAACGCCGATGGCTGTAATGCCGATTTGGACGGTGGACAAAAACCGGGATGGGTTTTCGGCAATATCAAGCGCTGTTTGAGCGCCGGCTTTGCCGTTTTTTGCCGCGCTTTTGAGCCGGGATTTGCGCGAAGATGTAATTGCAACTTCTGACATCGACAGAAGGCCGTTTAATAAAATCAAAATAAAAATAACAATAAGTTCAAGATAAGCCATAGTGAATCAAACCGAATACATGTCCTTTGTTTAACCTTGCTTTTAAATCTTTCTTAATTTTGAAGGATTTTATTCAATTTTATTTCAATTTTATGATTTGTTAATTCCGGCAATTATTTTTCGCCGGAAGCATCGTTTTCATCCGAAACGAATTCGCCGGAAGCATCATTCGTATCAGGATTGCCGTATTAATCAGAATTGCTGTATTAATCAGAATTGCTGTATTAATCAGAACCGGCGTTTGCATCGGGATTGTCTTTTGCATCGGAATCGTCTTTTGCATCAGAGTCACCGTATTTTTCATCAGATCCAGTTTGAATTCTTTTGGTTTCCATAAACGGCTTGCCGCGGGAGAGGTAGAAATAACCGACAACAGAAACGATTAAAGCGCCGATTGTGTCCACGATCAGGTCTTCCATTGTATCGATAATTGCCGCGCTTTGATAAGCCGGATTTCCGGTCAGATAAGCGGCGGCGTTTTCGTCCCAGCACTGCATTGTTGTTCCGAAAAGCCAATCCATTAAATATTCGGCAATTTCCCAGAGCGCGCCGATCGCAACGGCGAACGTGAATGAAAAAAGCGCGACATAAAACGGATTCAAATCCAAATTCGCTTTCTTTGAATCGTTGAGCGCAGATGTCAAAGCGAAAGCGATCAAACCTAAAATGATGCCTGAAATGGTGTGAAGCATCGTATCCCACCAGGTGAAACGGTCAAAGAAACTGAATGCCTGGCCGAGGAAAGATCCGGCAAAAATGAAAAGCGTAATGACAACAATAAGGCGCTGATCAACGACAAATCCCATTCTTTTTTGAATGAATCCGGGAAGCGTCATATAAATCAGAGTCATGATGATGAAGAAGAAATAATAGATGTTCTCCTGCAAGATGTTGTCCAGCGTAACCCCGTCTTCCAATCCCGTAAAAACGTTTAATGCGATTAAGGCGATACTTAAAAGCAATACGAACCAAACGAAATACCGAAGATATTTCGAAATTTTCGGTTCAACAACACAATTTGCATATTCTTCCTGCTTTGAAGATTTTGTTTTTTTATCCCCCATTTTTACACCGTCCCCGATTTTAAAAAATTGATTTTAACTAATACCGTTTTCATAATATAAATGTCTTAAGAAACGTTAAAACTGAAACAGGAACAAAAATGAAACAAAAAAAACACAAAAATGAAACAAAAAGGAGCAAAAAAACGAGAGATATAAAATAAGAAAGAATATATAAATGGAATCCGATTATAATTATACAAACAATCGGAGGAAAACGATGAGTTACAAAAAAGAATCACCTCAAAAAATTCAATCAATACTTGCCGAAAAAGATGTCAATCTGGTAGATGTCAGGTCCCCGCAGGAGAGATCCTCTGACGGATACATTTCCGGTTCATTGAATATCGACATTCGCGGTTCGAATTTCGACCAAAAATTGAACGAACTGGACAAAGACAAAACAATTGTCTTTTACTGCCATGCCGGCAACCGTTCGGCATCCGCCGCTCAAAAAGCCGTCAATACGGGCTTTAAAGATGTTTACATGATTGAAGGCGGCATCACCGGCTGGAAATCAAACGGTTTGCCCGTTGAGAGATAAAGGCAATTGATTCGGCGGCGGCGCGTGTGAACGGCATCGATTTTAAAAAATGGAGTAAAAACAAAGACTGATTTTGAAATTAAGCAAAATCAGCACCAATATTTTTTAAATTACTTTTTGAATTTTATCGAACGGATTTTGAAACGAATCAAATCAGCATCAACATTTTTTAGAATTCTTTTTTGAACTTCAACGAACGGATTTTGAAATTAATCAAAATCAGTATCAATATTTTTTCTTTGAATTCTTTTTTGAACTTCATCGACACCGACGATAAACAGGTAAACAACGCTCATCACCATAATAATCGTCGCTCCCGACGGCAAATCAAACTGGTAAGACAAAGCCAAACCGATCAGGCTTAAAACAGCCCCAATGATGCTGGAATAAACCATCATCGTCTTCATATTGTGCGAAAACTTGCGGCTGATGGATGCCGGAATGGAAAGCATTGCGATAATTAAGATGATGCCGACGACTTTAATCATGGCAACCGTTGCCAGCGCAAGCAGACACAGGAGCAGCAAATAAATCAGATCCGCTGACACGCCGACGACGCGCGTATATTCTTCGTCAAAGCACATAGACAGAAACTCTTTGAAAAAGAGAACGACGACGATTAAAATAACAATATCGATGATCACCATGAGCCAAATATCGGATGCCGGAACGGTCAGAATATTGCCGAACAAATAAGTCATCAAATCGGGCGCGTACTTCGGCGCCAGATAAATCAGAATAATACCGATAGCGGCGCCGAGAGACCACAGAATGCCGATGGCCGAGTCTTCGGAAACTTTTGTTTTCTTGCTCAAAAATCCGAGCGCAGCGGCAGACAAAATGCTGAACGGCAAAAGCCCGAGAAGCGGATTCAGTCCGAGATAGAAGCTGAGACCGAGGCCGCCGAAGCAAGCGTGGGAAATGCCGCCCGCAATGAAAACAATTTTTTTCGTCACGACATAAACACCGATAACGCCGCAGGCAATGGACGTCAGAATCGTTGCCAAAATCGCGCGCTGAATGAAAGTGTATTGGAGCGCGTCCAGAATTTCCAGCATTATTTGGCCTCCTGTGTGCCGGCAGAGTCGGCGGCAGCTGAATCGGCGGCAGCTGAATCGGCGGCAGCTGAATCGGCGGCAGCTGAATCGGCGGCAACAGAGTCGACAGCAGCAGAGTCGACAGCAGCAGAGTCGGCGGCAGCAGAGTCGGCAGCGGAATCACCGGCATCCGATTCAGGATTTGTGATGCCTGAGATCGGAATCGGCGTGCAGCCGCAGCCGCAAGCGCTGTCGTCTGCGCCGTGCGCGTAAGGATGTGTTCCGAGAACGCGGTGCGGCATGCCGTGCGCAACCAAGTCGATGGAACAGCCGTAAGCGGCAATGAAGTCTTCACGCGACATTTCTTTATTGTCGTGGAAATAGAGGCGGCGGTTCAGGCACGCGATTTTGTCCATGTGCGCGGAAACGGCGCCGATATCGTGACTGATGACGATGATTGCCATTTTCTTTTTGAGCTCGTCTAAAATTCTGTAAAGTTCGTCCTGCATGAATGTGTCCAATCCGGTATTGGGCTCATCCATGAGCAGGAATTTCGGGTCGTTTGAAAGCGCGCGGGCGATGAAAACACGCTGACGCTGACCGCCCGAAATTTGTCCGATCTGTGCGTCTTTGTATTCGGTCATGCCGACCGTCTCAAGCGCGTGCATTGCCGCTTCTTTGTCCTCTTTGGAATAACGGTGAAAAAGTCCGGCGCGCTTAAGCCGGCCCGTCAGGACGACTTCCATCACGCTGATCGGGAAATCATAATCGTATTTGCTGTACTGGGGAACATATCCGATATACGGCCGCGCTTTTTCCGGCGGCAGGCCGAAGACGGAAATGCTGCCTTTTGAAATCGGGATGAGACCAAGAACCGATTTCAAAAATGTCGTTTTACCGCCGCCGTTGGGGCCGATAATTCCGAGAATTTCGCCGGGACCGTCGATTCGAAGCGACACGTCTTCGAGAACGGTATGCGTGTCATAGCGAACCCAAAGATGCTCGACATCTAAAACAGGAGTGTTCTCAGAAAATAAATCAGGATATATAGAACTCATTAAAATTCCTCGTTTGAATCATCAGAGAGCATCGTTTCTTCACGTTCTGCAATGAGATAGACTAAATTGAAAAAACATTCTTGACATACCGGTGTTTGAGCAGAAGTTATAAAGGCAGCTAAATCCATTTGCAGCACTTTATTACAAAACGAACATTTTTGATATTTTTTAGTCATTTCTTTTCCCTGATTTTTATCTGTTCAATGAAATAGTCCTACTCAAATCGAATAACTGTCATTTATAATCCAACAAGAATTATTACAAAACGATTGTAAAACGATTGTAAAACTATTGATTGTTGAGTGATTTAAATTGATTGGATTTAATTCAATTGATTAAAAATTTGCTCCCAAATTTAAGACATTTCCTCGGCCAAAACCTGTCCGACGTATCTCATATTTTCAACGTAATTTTTTGCAAGCGGATCAATCACGAAAACTTCGCCGCCGAATCCTTCGGCAATCGCAGTTGCACCGGTTATGCTGACCTGTTCCTGAACGAAAATGACGGAAATATTGTTTTCTTTGGCGATGTCAATGAATTTGACGATGTCTTTGGGCGCCGGTTCTTTGCCGTCGACTTCCACGGAAATTTCCGTCAAATTGTAATCGCGGGCAAAATAAGCCCAGGCGGGATGGTAAACCATGAAGTTGCGTGTTTTCAAATCGGAAAGCTCGGCCGTGAGCTCGGCATCCAGCGCTTCGAGTTCCTTAATGTAAGCGTCGGCGTTTGCACGATAATAGGACGCGTTTGCAAAATCCAATGCAGCAAGCCCTTTGTATGTGTTTTCAACCATGACAATCGCGCATTTCGGAGAAGTCCAGATGTGCGGATCGGTTGAGCTGCCGCTTTGAATCAAGGTGATGCCGGCGGACGAATTGATGACCGTCATATTGAGATTCATTTCGGCAAATGCTTTCATATTGTTCGTTTCAAACGGTTCGCCGGAACCGAGCTGCATGTAAAGGTCGGCTTTGGACAAATCTTCCAACTGGCGGGGCGACGGATCGTAAGTGTGTCCCGCGCCCGGCGGAATCATGGAAATGGCAATCACATTGTCGCCCCCGACTTTTTCAATAAACTCGGTTTGGGGAACAACGCTTGCGGCAACCAGGATTTTGCTGCCGTTGACAACTTGACCGACAGATTCGTTGTCCAGCGGGTCGTAAGATGCGTTCGGGTCACCGTGGTCGTGGCCGTCGTGGTCATCATGACTGCTGTCACCGAGACAGCCCGAGAATGAAACGGCTGCAATGAGAAGAACGGCAAGCGCCGCAACAAAAATGAAACTTGATTTTTGGAATTTCATAATAATCTCTTTGATTTTTTAATTTGATTTTTAAATTAATTTTTAAATTAAATTTTAAAATTTGATTTTAGATTTGATTTTTGATTTATTTTTGAATATAATTGATGAATTAAAATTTGAAATTGAATGAAGATAAGTTGGAATTTTTGAAAAAGACTGTTATAATTTTGGAAAGACTGTAATTTTGGAAAGGTTGTTTAATTTTGGAAAGATGATCTGAATTTTTGGCGTCACACCAAAATTTAATATTCGTGCAAAGAATCATTGAAATGAAATAATATCAAGATCTGTGACGCGTATTTAACTTGTAAATTACAGTTTTTTAATCAAATTCGGGCGATGCTCATGGAAACAGGAGTCATGATTGATTTGAGCGCCTCCGGGTTTGACGCAGCATGAAATTGTCGGATGCCCCATTGACGAACAAATGCGGTCAATTGCTTTTTTGGAAACGGATGATTCGATTCGCGCGGTTTCGTCACAGGATTCTTCGGGTGTTAAACCGTAATGAGAGAACATCAATCCGAGAATTTGATGGCGCTTGAGACAAAATTCGGCGTACGCGCGTCCCGAATCAGTTAATTTAACGCCGCGGTAAGGAATGTGATCAATGTAGCCGTCATCGGAAAGTTCTGCAATCAGTTTTGTCACTGTTGACGGATCAACGTCAAATTCTTCGGAGATTTCGGTTGTCCGGACCGTCTCATTTTTAGAAAGCAGGAATTTTAAATAAGAAACCTTGCGCGGGCTGAGCTCCAATCCGGTGATTTCTTCGTTTTTGGTGTTTTCTGTCATGAAAAGAAAGAGGAGATTTAGAGTTATAAAGATGTCGGAAAAGTTTGGCATTGAACCAAATTTCAGAGTGATTTAATCGAACATAGGATTAAAACAGTAAAACAGCTTAGCTGTGAGTTCTGCTGCTTGTTTCCAATTGGCATGTATCTTATTACTGTTTGCCATATTGGTACGCATCTTACTGTTTGCCATATTGGTACGCATCTTACTGTTTGCCATATTGGTACGCATCTTACTGTTTGCCATATTGGTACGCATCTTACTGTTTGCCATATTGGTACGCATCTTACTGTTTGCCATATTGGTACGCATCTTACTGTTTGCCATATTGGTACGCATCTTACTGTTTGCCATATTGGTACG